>NZ_JBEXLP010000053.1:0-50805 GCF_040610035.1 Streptomyces sp. NPDC004542 | reverse complement strand
CCTTTATCTAGGAGACGTCGGAATCCTAGATTTGTGTTACGGTTACTTGTGTTCAGTCTTGTTGAATTACTATCCGCCCTCGCTCGCGGGGGGCGGCGGCGCTCAGGACGGCCGTACGACGGCGGAGTCCAGCAGGGGGCCGAGTTCCGCGGCCACGGTGGTCAGGGGACGTACGTCCTGTTCGGCGCGGGCGAGCAGGAGAGCGCCCTCGATGGCGCTGATCATGAGGGTGGCGAGCGCGTCGGCCCGGGCGGCCGGCACACCCATGTCCGTGAGGGCGCGGGCGAGCGGGCGCCGCCAGGCCGTGAAGGCGTCGGCGGCCGCGGCCCGGGTGGACGTCCCGGCCGAGGCGCAGTCCACGGTGGCCGCCGCGACCGGACAGCCCCCGCCGAAGCCGGCCGCCTCGTACTCGTCGGTCCACTGCCGCACCATCGCCCCGAACAGCCCGCTAGGCGTCGCCCCGTCCCCCAGCCCGGCCAGGAAGCGCTCGATCCGCCTGCCCGCGTAGCGGCCCGCCCAGTCGACGGCCTCGTTGACGAGCTGTTCCTTGCCGCCGGGGAAGTAGTGCTGGAGCGAGCCACGGGGCGCCCCGGCGTGCGCGGCGACGTCCCGCATGCCGGTCGCCGTGACTCCGTCCCGCCGGATGAGCTGGGCCGCGCTGAACACCATCCGCTCGCGCGGTCCCCGCCCCGACTCCGCCATCGTCGACCTCCCGGCACCCCGCGTCGGCCCGTCCCGGAATCCACTCTATGACCGGCGTCATAACCGCCGCTACTATGACCGCTGTCATAGTCGTTCCTCGAGCGGAGGACGGTCCGCCATGCCCGTCGGTTTCATCGGTCTCGGAGTGATGGGGCAGCCCATGGCGCTGCGGCTGGCGGCCGCGGGCACCCCCCTGGTGGTCCACAACCGGACGGCCGCCCGGACCGAGCCGCTGCGCGCGGCCGGCGCCGAGGTGGCCGAGGACGCCGGCGAGGTGTTCGCCCAGGCCGAGGTGGTGCTGCTGATGCTGGCCGACGACCTCGCGATCGACGCCGTCCTGGGCCGCGGCACGCCCGGCTTCGCCACGCGGGTCGCCGGGCGGACCGTCGTCCACATGGGGACCACGTCCGCGGAGTACTCGCGGCACCTGGAGGCCGAGGTGCGGGCGGCGGGCGGGCGGTACGTCGAGGCTCCCGTCTCCGGATCCCGCCTCCCGGCGGAACGGGGTGAACTGGTGGTCATGCTGGCCGGGGAGGAGACGGCCGTGGAGACCGTGCGGCCCCTGCTGTCGCCCTTGTGCCGGGAGGCGTTCGTCTGCGGTCCGGCACCCGCCGCCCTGCTGATGAAGCTGTCGGTGAACCTGTTCCTGATCACCCTGGTGACCGGACTGACGGAGGCGTTCCACTTCGCCGAGCGACAGGGCCTGGACCGGCGGCTGTTCCTGGACGTACTGGACGCGGGCCCCATGGCCAGTGGCGTCTCCCGCATGAAGGCACCCAAGCTGCACGCCCGGGACTTCGCGGTGCAGGCGGCGGCCGTGGACGTGCTGAAGAACAACCGGCTGATCGCCGAGGCCGCCCGCAGGGCCCGCCTCGCCTCGCCGCTCCTCGACGTCTGCCACAGCCTCTTCGAGGAGACCGTGGAGCGGGGGCACGGCGGGGAGGACATGGTGGCGGTGCTGCGGGCGATCGAGGGGCGGACCGACCGGGTGTAGAGGTGCGGACCGTATGCACGGTTCGTATACGAAAACCGTATGCGAAAGACGCGGACAACGGCCGGGGCCCCGCAGACGGTCGCCCGGCCGCACCCTCTACGACTGCCGCACCCCTACGACTGCCGCACCCCTACGATTTCGGAATGCCGTAGGCGCGCTCCACCCGAAGCCTCAGCACCAGCCGGCGGTCGCGGACCATGGCGGTCCGGTAGTCGTCCCAGTCCGGATGCTCGCCCTGCACATCGCGGTAGAGCCGGATCAGCTCCTCCACCGTCTCGTCGTGCGGGTCCCCGGCGACGGGCGAGAGGTCGGCGGTGCCCTCGGCGACCGTGTACGCCCACCGGTCCGCGGTGGTGACGTGGTAGGAGGCCCTGGGATCCCGGCGGAGGTTCCGGGTCTTGGCGCGGTCGTCGGTGAGCGAGACCCGGATGATCCGTTCGTCGGGGTAGTAGGCGTGGCTGACGTTCGACAACTGGGGCCGGCCGTCGCGCTTGAGGGTGACCAGCACTCCGCCGTGGCCCTCGGAGAGCAGCCCGAGCAGTGCGTCCTGCGTCGCGTCGTGAGTCATGCCTGGATCAACCGCCCCGTCACACCCGCGCATTCCCCGGCAGACACCGTCTACGCAACCCTGCCCACGGTGGGCGCGGCGCTGGGCATCCTGGTGGCCGCGTCCGCCTCGCTGCTGTCCGCGCCCGGGTGCGCGGTGCTGCTGCGCCGGGTGGGCGCCCGCCGTACGACCGGGGCGGCGACGGCCGTCCTCGCGGCCGGTGTCCTGGTGCTCTCCCGGGCTTCGGGCACGCTCGCGCTGGGCGCCGGGTTCGGCACGGTCATGGTGGCGGCCACGCACGTCGTCGTACGGCGGGCGGACACCCGTACGGCCGGGGTGGCGGGCGGGCTGCAGCAGACCGCGCTGCGCGTCGGGCCGGCCCTGGCAGTGGCCGCGGCGACCTCGCTGCTGGACGCGGGGACGGCGTCGGCGCCGACCGTGCCGGCCGTCGTGGCCGCGCTCGGGACGGTGGCCTGCCGGGCACTGCCCGGGCACCGCGTCGAGTCGATCACACCCCGCGCGGATCCGCGAGAACCGGCCGGTGTTCCTGCGACGATGAACTCCGACGACGTGTGAACAGGCCTGGGACCGTCCCGGTGGGGCAGGACGATCCGCACCGGGACGGACACGATCGAAGGAGAGCGATGGCACAGCTGATACAGGAAGCCGACCCGGGTGAGGCCGGGCTGGACGCGAAGGCGCTCGACCGCCTCGACCAGTACCTCGCCCACCACGTCGACGAGGGACGCCTCCCCGGCTTCCTGGTGGCGCTCTCGCGCGGCGGCCGCGTCGCCCACCTCACCGTGCACGGGCACCGCGACCTGGCGGCGGGACTGCCGGTCGAGCCGGACACCCTGTGGCGCGTGTACTCCATGACCAAGCCGGTCACCGCGGTCGCCGTGCTGCTCCTGGCGGAGGAGGGCAGGCTGTCGCTGGACGATCCGCTCGAGACCCACCTGCCCGCCTTCGCCGACCCGCGGGTGTACGTCTCCGGTTCCGGCTCCGACGTGGTGACCCGCCCGGCCGACGGGCCCGTCCTGCTGCGCCACCTGCTGACCCACACCGCGGGTCTCACCTTCGGCTTCTACTACTCCCACCCCGTCGACGCCCTCTACCGCGAGGCAGGCCTGGAGTCGTCGGTGCCACCGGGCGCGGACCTGGCCCGGACGATGGACGTGTACGCCCGTCTGCCCCTGCAGTTCGAGCCGGGCACGCAGTGGAACTACTCGGTCGCCTCCAACGTGCTCGGCCGGGTGATCGAGGTGGTCTCCGGGCAGCCCCTCGACCGGTTCTTCGCCGACCGGATCTTCGGGCCGCTCGGCATGACGGACGCCGGTTTCGAGGTCACGGCCGAACAGTCCGGCCGCCTGGCCGAGTTGTACGGGGAGACGGACACCGGCGGCATCCAGCCGATCGCCGGGCTGCCGCTGCACGGCCGCCCCCGCTTCCTGTCCGGCAGCGGCGGCATGGTCGCCTCGGCCCACGACTACCACCGGTTCATGGAGATGCTGCGCCGGGGCGGCGAGCTGGACGGCACCCGCCTGCTCTCCGCCGAGTCGGTGGCCCTGATGACCAGCAATCACCTCCCCGGCGGCGCCGACCTGCGGTCCTTCGGCACCCCCACCCACCAGGAGCCCGGCAACGCGGGCGTCGGCTTCGGCTTCAACGTCTCCGTCGTCACCGACCCCGCCCGGACGGTGGCACCGGTGGGCCTGGGCACGTACGGCTGGAGCGGCGTGGCAGCCACCACGTTCTGGATCGATCCGGGCCGGGACCTGACCGTGCAGTTCATGACCCAGGTGCGTACGAAGACGCTGAAGATCTTCCCGGAGCTGAAGCGCCTGGTGCACGAGACCGTCGTCGACTGAACAGCGGCCCGCTCGTGCGGTTGCCCTTCACCGCGGCCCTGACCGAGGCCGAGCTCACGGCAGGCGAGGGTGAAGCTGTCGAGGCAGCGCCGCCAGGGTCCGAAGGCGGTGGTGAAGTCCAGCAAGTGGGGCAGCAGGCCGGCGGAGAAGTCGGTGCCGGACTCCCGGGGCAGCAGGGACGGCAGGTTGTCGATGGCGATCAGGTGCCGGTCGCGGAGCCGGGTGTCCCGTCGGGGTCGGGCATGCCGACGAGCAGGCCGGGGCCCTCGGCGTGGGCGTCCGGGGCCCGGAGAGGAAGAGGACGCCCTCGGTCATGGCCTCGTCTTCCTGTCCGGATCTCCGGGCTCGTACGCGCGACAGGTGGTTCAGGACAGGTGGGCGACGGCGTCCAGGTGGGGCAGGTGGTGGTCGAGTCGCTCCCGCTTCGTGCGCAGATAGGTGATGTTGCTCTCGCACGGCGGGATCAGCAGCGGCACCTGCTCGGCGACGTGGATGCCGTGCCGCAGCAGCGCGTCCCGCTTGCGCGGGTTGTTGGACATCAGGCGGACCGAGTTGACGCCGAGGTCGCGCAGCATCCCGGCGGCGACGCCGTAGTCGCGGGCGTCGACGGGCAGCCCGAGGGCGAGGTTGGCCTCCACGGTGTCGAGACCCTCCGCCTGCAGGGCCATCGCGCGCAGCTTGGCGAGCAGGCCGATGCCACGGCCTTCATGCCCTCTCAAGTAGACGACGATGCCGCTGCCTTCGGCGACGACCGCGCGCAGCGCCGAGGCCAGCTGGTCGCCGCACTCGCAGTGCTGGGAGCCGAACGCGTCGCCGGTCAGGCACTCCGAGTGCAGCCGGGTGAGCACGTTCTCGGAGCCGATGTCGCCGTAGACCAGCGCCACTTGCTCGTCACCGCGGTCGTGGTCCAGGTAGCCGACGGCCTGGAAATTGCCGTACACCGTGGGCAGTGGCGCATTGACGACGCGTTCCACGCCCGTGCGCTGCGCTGCCTTCTTGCCGAGTACGCCGATTTTTTCTGTCATGATCTGATTCCTAAAGCAGAGACGAAGGGCCGTGAAGAAATGAGTGGTTCGGGCGCGGGTGGGGCGACGTACGGTACACGGGGCCTGCTTCCGGCGGACACCACGGAAGACGTACGGGCACGGGCGGCGGGCGTCTCGTCACAGGTGGCCGTCCTTCCCGTCGGCAGCTTCGAACAGCACGGCCCTTTCCTCCCGTTGGCGACCGACACCCTGGTCGCCTGTGCCATCGCCCGGGAGATCGCCGCGGCGCACCCGGTGCACCTCCTTCCTCCGGTGACGGTCGCCTGCTCGCACGAGCACGCGGCCTGGCCCGGGACCGTCAGCATCTCCTCGGTGACCCTGCATGCGGTGGTCCGGGACATCGCGGCGTCGCTGCGCCGCTCGGGCGTCGGCGCGCTCGTCGTGGTCAACGGGCACGGCGGCAACTACGTGCTGGGCAACGTGGTTCAGGAGGCCTCCGCGCGCGGGGAGCGGATGGCGCTGTTCCCGTCCGCGGAGGACTGGGAGGAGGCGCGGCAGCGGGCCGGGGTGGTCACCTCGCTGCTCACCGACATGCATGCGGGAGAAATCGAGACGTCCATTCTGCTGCACGCTCATCCCGAATATGTCCGTCCTGGTTATGAGTCCGCCGATTTCACCGCGGACGACCGCCGCCATCTGCTCACCGTGGGAATGTCCGCCTATACCGAGTCGGGCGTCATCGGCCGTCCTTCCCTGGGATCGGCGGAAAAGGGGAAGGCACTGCTGGCGAACCTCGTCGAATCCTTCGGCGCGTACCTGGAGTTGCTGACCTCGCCGGAGGGCGGTTCCGGCAGCGGGCGCGGGTAGCCGCCGCGCAGTCGGGTGTACCAGCGGGCGACGAGGACGAGCGCGCCGGGCAGGGCGGCGACGAAGCTGAGCACGCCGTACACCACGGCGACGGCCAGCCCGCTGCTCGCGCCCAGCCCGGCCGCGCCGAACGCCCAGGCGGTGGCGCCCTCCCGCGGTCCGAAACCGCCGACGTTCAGCGGCAGGCCCATGGCGATCAGGGCGAGCACCGCGAGCGGCAGCAGCACCGGCACGGAGGCGCCGGATCCGGCGACCCGGGCGGCGACGACGAACATCGCGAGGTGTCCGGCCAGGACGACCACGGAGGACAGGGCGACGCCCGGGCCGTAGTGGCGCGACAGCAGCGCGCGGCGGGCCTCGCCGAGGCTGGTGCGCCGGGTGCCCCGGCGTGAGGGGGCGCGGTTCATGCGGACCGCGAGGACGACGGCGAGCGCGCCGGCCGCGGCGCAGGCGGCCGGCAGGGCCCAGCTGCGGACCTCGTCCCGCACCGGCGAGGGCAGTGTCAGCAGCACGGCCCCGCCGATCACGGCGAGCGCGACCTGGCCCGCGACCCGTTCCAGCACCACGGCCCGGACGCCGCGCGCCATGTCGCCGGCGCTCTGCCCGTGGCGCACCGCCCGGTGCACATCGCCGAGGACGCCGCCGGGCAGGGCCGCGTTCAGGAACAGCGCCCGGTAGTAGTCGGCGACGGCCGCACCGAGCGGCAGCCGGATACCGAGGCCGCGGGCCACCAGCTGCCAGCGCCAGGCGCTGAACACGGTGGTGACGACGCCGGTCGCGAGCGCCGCGAGCAGCGTTCCCCCGTCGATCCGCCGCAGCCCGTCGAGGAAGACGCCCGTGCCCAGCCGCCACAGCAGCACGCTGAGGATGACGACTCCGGCGACGGTGCCGAAGTGGGTTCGTACGGCAGGGGTGTTGAGGCGCGCGAGGAGGGCGCGGGCGGCGGAGCGGGGTACGGCGGCCGGGTCCGGGCCGGGGGCCTGGGCGGGTGCCGGTACGGGACCGGCCGTCCGGGAGGACGGTGCCGCGGTGTCCGGGACGCGCAGGGGCGTGGCGGTCCTGCGCACGCGGGCGTGCCCGGCCGCGGTGGGCTGCACGCGCGCGTGGGTGGCCGCACGGACCGTCCTCGGCTTCGCGGCACCGTACGCCTGCGCAGTCCTGGCGGCGTGGGCCCGCGGGGTCCGGGCGGTGCCCGGCCGTGCGGTGCGGGCGCTGGCCGCGAGGGTGGTCCGCGCGCTCGCCGGACGCGTGGCCCCGGCGCTCCCCGGCTGCGGGGCCGCCGCGCTCACTCGGCGCCGCCCCTCGGCCGGGGCAGCGCCAGCAGGTCGCTGTGGTGGACGGTGACGCGCAGTTCGCCGGCGGCGCAGGCGGCCAGGCGCTCGCGGAGGTAGCGGTCGGCGCGCGCGGCGAGTTCGGGACGCTGCTCGACGGCCGCGCCGACCCAGCCGCGCAGCCACTGGGCGGTCAGTTCGGCGTCGTCGGGGCCCAGCCGCCAGGGGCTGGGGTTGACCCGTACGGTGACGCCGCGCTCGCCGAAGGCCTCGCAGGCCGCGGTGACCGCGTCGGGGCCGAGCAGGCCGCCGCGCCGCTGGTGGGCGTTGAACGCCTCGGCGATCTCGGCGTCCAGCGGGTCGGACGGGGCGAATTCGACGCGCCCGGCGACGGACAGGGTCAGCAGCGCCGGGCATCCGGCGCCCACGCAGGCCTCGGCGAGCGCCTCGATCTCCTCGCGGGTGAGGACGTCGAGCAGTGCGGAGGCGGTCACCAGGCAGGCGCCGGACAGGGCGTCGGGGGTGAGGCGGGCGACGTCGGCGCGCCGCGTCTCCACGGTGACCCGGCTGCCGTCGGCGGCCACCCGGGGGGAGGCGACGGCGGCGAAGTGCAGCAGGTAGGGGTCGCGGTCGTGCAGGATCCAGTGCTGGGAGCCGTCCAGGCGGGGGGCGAGCCAGCGGCCCATCGAGCCGGTGCCGCAGCCCAGGTCGTGCACGACCAGGCTCCCGGACCGGCCGGGCAGGTTGGCCAGCCGGATCCGCAGCGGGTCGAGCAGGTCGAGGGCCCGGGCGGCGCCGTCGGCCGGTTCGCGCAGCTGGAGCCACTCGGGCGCGTACCGGGGCGCCTCCTCCGGCTCGGCGTCCCGCAGCCGTACCGTGGCCCGCTCGCCGGGCCGGCCGACGGGTCCCGCGCCGGCGATCACGCCGGACGGTCCGGGTTGGCCGGCGCTGTCGTGCCGCGGTGCCGGTTCCGTCATGTCCGTCCCGCTCTGCTTCGTACGGTCGTTCGCGCTGTCGGTCGCATTCTCCATCGCACTGTCCGTCGCCGCCTTCGCTGCCGCGTCCGGGACGTCCCTGGGGCCGGGCTGGGCCGGGATGGCGTCGGTCGTCGTGGTCGTCCGGCTCATGCCGCCCTCCGGGGTTCGTCGGGGAGTCGCAGCAGGACTCCGGCCAGGCTGCGGGCGGTGGCCGCCCAGCCGCCGAGGGCAGCCCGGCGGCCGCGCGCGGCGGCCTTCAGGCGGCGGCGCACGTCGGCCTCGCCGAACCAGCCGCGCAGTTCGGCGGCGAGCGCGGCGGGGTCCTCCGGCGGTACGAGGATGCCGGGCACGCCGCCGTCGGGGGCGCGGCCGACGGCCTCGGGCAGCCCGCCGACGTCGGTGGCCAGCACCGGGATGCCCCGGGCGAGTGCCTCGGTGACCGCCATGCCGTAGGTCTCGGCGTAGGAGGTGAGGACCATCAGGTCGGCGGCGGCGTAACTGGCGTCGAGGTCGGCGCCGGAGCGCGGGCCGGCCAGGTGCAGACGGTCGCTCAGGCCGTGCTCCTCGATGAGGGAGCGCAGGTGGGCGACGTACTCGGGGTCCTGGTTCAGACCGCCCACGCAGGTGCAGGTCCACGGCAGGTCGCGTACCGCGGCGAGTGCCTCCACCAGCCGGTGCTGGCCCTTGCGGGGAGTGACCGCGGCCACGCACACGAGGTGGGAGACGCCGTCGGTGCCGGCGGCGAGGGGGGCGATGTCGGCGCCGGGGGCGGCGACGTGCACCCGGTCGGGGGCGAGGCCGTGGTGGGAGACGAGGCGGCGCACCGCCCAGTCGCTGGTGGCGATCACGGCGGGCACCGCCCGCAGCACCTCGCGTTCCCGGGCGTCGAGGGCGGCGGCGACGGACGGCTCGAGGCCGGTCTCGTCGCCGAGCGGCAGGTGGACCAGGACGGCCAGGCGCAGCCGTTCGGTCTCGGGGACGACGATCTCGGGGACGCCGCAGGCGACCAGCCCGTCCAGCAGGACGACGGCCCCGTCGGGCAGTTCCCGAAGGGTGCGGGCGAGCGCGTCTCGGGCGGCGGCGCCGGGGCGGGGCCAGGCGCCGTCCACCGGGTGCTTGGTGACCTGCCAGCCGAAGCCGGGCAGGTCGAGGCAGACCCGGCGGTCGTAGGCGTTGCCGCCGCTGGGGTTGGCGGGGTCGTCGACGCCGCCCGGCAGGACGAAGTGGACGGTGCGCAGGGACATGGGGATGATCCCGACGTTGTTCAGGGCCGCGCGCGGGGCGGGCACGTAGGCGAGGGCCGGGCCCCGGCCGATGGTCGTGTCGGTCACAGGGCACGCTCGTAACTCGCCCAGGCGACGTGCGACTCGTGCAGGGTGACCGTGATGCCCGCCAGGCCCTTGGCGCCCTCGCCGAGGGCACCCTCGTGGACGCGTTCGGCGAGCCGGTCGGCGATGACCTTGGCGAGGAACTCGGTGGAGGTGTTGACACCGGCGAAGTCGGGCTCGTCGTCGAGGTTGCGGTAGTTCAGCTCGCTCACCACGGCGCCCAGTTCCTGGGTGGCCAGGCCGATGTCGACGACGATGTTGTCGTCGTCCAGCTGCTCGCGCCGGAACGTGGCGTCCACCAGGAAGGTGGCGCCGTGCAGCCGCTGGGCGGGCCCGAACACCTCGCCGCGGAAGCTGTGGGCGATCATGATGTGATCGCGGACGGTGATGCTGAACAACGGACGACCCTCCAGGTGCGGCGCGTCTGGCTCCCCAGCGGTTCCCTGCCGGGGGATGCCGTGTATTACGGCTCTTCGGTTCCCCGCGTTCAGCCGTTCCTCACTCTTTTCTCAGGTCAGACCCTCTTGCCGGGTCATGCCGGGTCACCGGCCGTCCGGGACCGGACGGCACGTCAGCCGGATTCGGCGTACCGCACTCGGTGGCACAGTGCGGGGATGTCCCCGGAGGCGAGTTTCGGCAGCACGTCGGGGAGCTCCTCGAACGCGGACTCACCGGTGATGAGCGCGTCCAGGGCGGGGTCGGCGAGCAGGGCGAGGGCGAGGGCGAGCCGGTCGGCGTAGGTGCGGCCGGGGCGGGCCGGGGAGACGGTGCCGACCTGGCTGCTGCGCACGGTCAGCCGCCGGGAGTGGAAGGCCTCGCCGAGGGGGAGGCTGATCCGCCGGTCGCCGTACCAGCTGAGTTCGACGACGGTGCCCTCGGGGGCGAGCAGTTCCAGCGACCGGGTCAGGCCCGCTTCGGTGGCGCTGGCGTGCACGACCAGGTCGCAGTCGCCGAGGGCGTCCGCGGGCGAGGCGAAGCCGGCGCCGAGGGCCTCGGCGGTCCTCGCGCGCGCGGGGTCGGCGTCGACGAGTTGCAGCCGGACGCCGGGGAAGCGGGCCAGCAGCGCGGCGACCGAGCAGCCGACCATGCCGCCGCCCACCACGGCGATCCGGTCACCGATCAGGGGGGCCGCGTCCCACAGGGCGTTGACGGCCGTCTCGACGGTCCCGGCGAGGACGGCCCGCTCGGCGGGCACGTGGTCGGGTACCACGGTCACGGCGCTCGCCGGGACGACGTAACGGCTCTGGTGCGGATAGAGGCAGAAGACCGTGCGGCCGACCAGTTCGCCCGGCCCCTCCTCGACGACGCCGACGCTGAGGTAGCCGTACTTCACCGGGCCGGGAAAATCGCCTTCCTGGAACGGCGCCCGCATCGCGGCGTGCTGGCTCTCGGGGACGCCGCCGCGGAAGACGAGCGTCTCCGTGCCCCGGCTCACCCCGGAGTACAGCGCGCGGACCAGCACCTCCCCCTCGCCCGGTGCCGTGAGCGCCGTGTCGCGGATCTCGCCGTACCCCGGTGAGGCGAGCCAAAACGCGCGGGCCGAGTGGTTCATCGGCGTCCTCCTGAACGATCGGGAAGCGGTTCACGTACCGAGGTGTGCACAGGGAGATGTGCACAGGCCGCGCACAGTACGCGGCGATGATCGACTCTGTCACTCGGCCGGAGGATGTGCGGTGGCCCTGAACAACACGTACGGTGCAAGGCTGGTCCAGCAGGAGACCGCTGTGGGAGCGGGCGTCCAGATCCTGCTGCTGGCCCTGCTGGGCTCGGCCATCGGACTCGGGCCGGCCGGCTGGCTGACGGGCCTGGTGTTCGCGATCGCGACCTGGGCGGTGCTCTCCCGGGCGCTGCACCGCTCCCGGCTCACCTCCTTCGGGCCCGCCAACCGCGTCACCCTCGGCCGGGCCACCCTGGTCGGCGGGGTGACCGCGCTGGTGGCGGACTCGTTCGAGAGCTCCCCGCCGGTCACGCTGCTGGTCGGTCTGACCGCGGTGGCCCTGATCCTGGACGGCGTCGACGGCAAGGTGGCCCGCCGCACGGGCACGTCGACGGCGCTGGGCGCCCGCTTCGACATGGAGGTCGACGCGTTCCTGATCCTGGTGCTGAGCGTGTACGTGGCCATGCAGCTCGGCCCGTGGGTGCTGCTGATCGGCGGTATGCGGTATGCGTTCGTCGCCGCCGCCCGTGTCCTGCCCTGGCTGAACGCGCCGCTGCCGCCGTCCTTCGCCCGCAAGACGGTCGCCGCGCTGCAGGGCGTCTGCCTGCTGCTGGCCGGCTCCGAACTGCTGCCGCGCACCGCCAACCTGGCCGTGGCGCTGCTGGCGCTGGGGTCGCTGCTGTGGTCGTTCGGGCGGGACGTGCGCTGGCTGTACCGGACGTCCCGGACCGCGCCGGTGCCGGTGCCGGTGCCGGTGCCGACGATGGAGGTGGCGGAGCTCCTCGAGCCCGCGCTGCGGTGAACCGTCCCGGCGGGCACGCACGAAGGGCCCCGGACCATCGACTGGTCCGGGGCCCTTCGTGCGTGCGGTGGCACGAGCGCGTCACTGGCGCGGTGCGGTGCTACGAGCGCGCGGACCGGCCGCGTACGAGGGCGAAGGCCGCCGCCGCGAGGCCGAGCACTCCGACGATCAGGCCCGCGACGCCGAGACCGCGCGCCGTCGAGTCACTGCCGGAGACGACGCTCGACGTGTCGCCCGTGGAGCTCCCGGCGTCCGGGGACCCGGCCTTGCCGCTCGCCGAGGTGCTGTCGTCGTCCCCGGCCGCGCTCCCGGCGGTGAGCTTCAGCACCGGCGCCGGGTTCTCCGCCTCGTCGGCGCCGCCTTCGGACTGCGCGATCCAGCGGACCGTCTTGCCGTCGGAGTACGTCTGCAGCGTCTTGAACGTCAGCCGGTCGGTGTCGTCGGGCAGTTGCCCGAAGGCGATGTCGAAGTCCTCGTAGTGCCCGGCGGTGATCTTCCCGCCGGTGAAGGTGACCTGGGAGGCGGCCTCGGTCATGGTGCCGTCGTCGGTCTTCACCGGGTTCTCGAGCTTGCTGGTGGTCACCTTGGCGGTCCAGCCGTCCCGCGGGGAGACGAGCACGCCGAGGACGGGATGGTCGGTGGGCAGGAAGACCTGCACCTTGGTGGTGGCGGCGCTGTTCTCCTCGTTGGGCACGCGGAAGGTCAGCACGCCGTCCGTGGTGCCCTTGGCGTAGCTCTCGGGGTGGACCGTGACGTGCGCGGAGGCGGCACCCGCGGCGGTGAGGAGACCGGCGGCGGCGAGAACGGCGACGAGACCGGCACGGCGGGCGTTCCTGGCCATGCTCGTGGGCATGCTGGTGAACCTGGTCTGGGGCATGAGGGAGTGGATCTCCGTCCGTACTGAGAGAGAGTGCGGGTCAGCTGGGGTACGGGATCCGGGCCGGGGGCCCGCGGCGGTTCACCGCGTGCCGCAGCGGGAGGAGACGGAGCGGGCCGGGGTCGGCCGGGGCGCGCAGGGGCCCGTCGAGGACGGCCGGCAGCGGGGCGTCCCGCCACCAGGCCGCGAGCCCCGGCACCAGGGCGGCCGCCCGGCGCAGCAGCGAGAACAGGGCGGCCTCGCCGCGTCTGAGCCACCAGGAGGCGACCAGGGCGGCGAGGACATGGGCGGCCGTGGCGTGCGCGGTCACCGCGTGGACGGGGTGCGCGGGGGACATGCCCGTCATGACCTGGCCGTGCGCCATCGTCATGTCCATGGCCCCCACGGGCGGCGTAACGGCCCGGTGCGCCGCGTCGAACACGAGATGCAAGCCCGCCTGGGTGGCGAGCATCGCCGAACCGATCCCGAGCAGGGAGCGCTCCCGCCCGCCGAGCAGCCAGCCGAGCGCCGACACGCCGAGGAAACCGGCGGCGTCGACCCGCACCGGCGGCATGTCGCCCACGGCGAGCCCGTGCCCGGCGGCGGCCAGCAGCACGCACACCGCGGCGAACACCGCGGCGCGCAGGACGCGTACGGCCGGGGACGGGCTCATGGTGAGGGATCCTCCCACGCAGCAGGGATACGTGCGGCGCGCAACCCACGTTCAGCGGACGGCCTCCCTCCTCGGGCCCGTTGGATGCGCGTCGCGTCCAGGACGGGCTCGTCACGGCCGCACCCGACGAGCCGCTCGACCGTCACCCGGACGGGCACATTTTCTCCACACGTTCGTGCAACCTTTTCCGCATCCGGAAGGTCGGCATCTGCATGTACGCGCTCGTCCTGGACCGGCAGGCCCTTCGGGCCGGTTGGCCCCGCGGTCGTCGCCCGGGGCACACGGCTTCGACGCGTCGGCGGTGTCGACGGACAGAAACCCCGCGTCGGCCGTCGACTCACCCAGCCCGGAGCCTTCATGCCGTTCACCGAGGAAGACACCCGCAAGGTCCAGACGGCCGTGTCCGGGCACGTCGGCTCGGACCTGCCGGTGTTCCTCCCCATGGACGCCGACGACTTCGCGTCGTTCATGCGCCTGCACCCCGAGCGCTCCTTCTTCTGCGGCACACTCCTCGGCGGCTGCGGCAGGAAACTGGCCCCCAAGCAGTACCGCGACCGCAAGTGCCACTTCGCCCACGTGGCCGGCGCGGTCGACTGCCGTCGTACGGACGGTGACGAGGCCGGCGCCGATCATCTCTACATCGGGCGGGCACTCGCCGACTGGCTGAAACGGCAGAAGCAGCGCGCGGCCCAGCCCGCCTACAAGCCGAAGGGACACCAGGTCCGGGACGTCGTCGACGTGGCGTACGACACCGGGCGGCTGATACGCGTCCAGCTCGCCCGGCGGTCGAAGCGCGAGTGGGAGACGAGCGACGCGGAGCTCCGCGTCCGGCGCCCGCAGCTCGACTGGATCTTCGGACCCGACAGTCTCCTCGCCAACTGGCAGGTCGACCGCACCGGGTACGCACTCCGCGTGCAGTGCCGGTCCCTCGGAGCGACCCGCATCGTCGAGATCGGCACCCAGTTCCCGGACAGGCCGGTGAAGTGGGTCCCGCTCGCGCAGTGCACGCTGTCCCCGCAGGGCATCGTCACCCCGGAGCTCCTCCACACGCCGAACGGCATCGTTCCGCGTCATGCCGTCCCGGCGGGACTGCCGCTCACCCCGGCCTCCGTCCTCATCGGCGGGGCCAGGCAGTCCCGCACCACCGACACGCACCGCTTCTTCGAAGTCTCCCTACGCGTCGACGCCCGCCTGTCCCTGCCCGCTCACGCGCCACCTCCCGATGCCGAGGCCGCATACCTGCCGACGGGCGCCACCCTCTCCGTCGACGACGACGGCACATGGCTGATTCACGCCGAGGCACTGCACCGCCTCCAGCCCGAGACCTCCGCCGGGCAGCGGACGGACGGCAGCCGCCTGCCCTCTGACGCCGACCTCGTCAGGTCCTTCCGCGAGACGCTGGAGAACGCGGCACGGAGCGGGAACGTCGTGACGGTGTCCACGCTGTGCAGGCGAGCGTCCCTCCCCGGCCACGGACTTCCCGCGGAGCGATGGCGGGAACTGCTCGTCCGGGCCGAGCAGCCCCGTACGCCGGGCAAACCCGTCCTCTCCGCCCTCATCAAGGGCCGGCACGGCGGCCCGGCCCCGTTCTTCGGAGAGGTGCTGCGCGGGCTCGGCCGGCCGGGGCCCTTCTCGGACGCCGAGGTGGCCGGCATCTGGGACCGCGAGCGCGCACGTGCCCACGCGGCGTACAGCAGGGACGCAGAGGCGAACTCCCCGTCCCTCCCGGTCCACGAGACCCGGCCTCGGCCGTCGGAGGGCGGACAGCGGACCGACCCCGCCGCCACCCGGCGCCGCGCGGCCTTCGACGCGCTGCTCGACCTGGCGCACGAGGCACAACAGGCCGGTGATCTCGTCGCCTTCGAGCGCAACCTCCACCTGGCGGAACGGGCCGCCTGGTCGGCGGAGACCCACGAGCTCGTGCGGGGCCTCACCGCAGGACTGGTGGACCGGTTGGCCGAGGAGTTCCACGACACCTGGGAGCGCCTGTCCGTTCTCGTCGACCGGCTCAACCGTGAGGGTGACGACCTCCTCCCGGACCAGCTGGGTCGCGCGCTGCGCGGTGCCGAGCGACTCGCCGCAGAGCTCGGAGAGGAGCTGGCGGAGGAGGAACGCCGTGACATCGCACGCTGGCGGCGGCACCTGACGCGTATCACCGAGCGCCCCACGCTGTCCGAGCTGCGCCGCCACGCCGTCGCCGTACGCCTCGCACTACGACGGGCCGCGCGTGAGGGGCGTACGACGACCTGGGGCGAGCTGAGTCTGCGGATCGGGGCTCCTCTTTCCGCTCTCCACCCGGACGACAAGGTCGCGGTACTGGTCGAGGCCGACCGTGACACACCGGCCGGGCGGCCCCTGCTGTCCGCGCTGGTCACCGCGCACGGCAGTGACCGGCCCCATCCGCTCTACCGGCAGGTCCTGTGCCACCTGGACCGGACGACACCTCCGCCCGAGGCACTGCTCATGCACTGGCGCACGGCACTGCGCCGGCACCAGGAACTGCGGTGACGAGCCGAGGCCCAGCCCTACGCCCTGACGTAGTTGCCGCGGCAGCCGTCGTCCATGACCACCCGGAAGCCGGTGCTCCCGCCCACCACGCTGCCGGCGGGAGGCCCGGCGGCGCCCGGTGAAGTGTGCGGACCTCGTGAGGGAACCGCGCGTCACGCGTGAACACCGCACCGCCGACGCGTGGCCTTCGCCACAGCACCGATGCAAAGCGACAGAGGTGATCACCACCGCCGAGCCCGCGATCAGGCGGACATCGGCGATCCGGCACACGGGAAAGGAGTTTCGTACCGCGGTACGGGTGCAGGTCGACACCGCGTCACCCGACTATGATCGTTGAACAGTTGACTTCATCGCGCCTGCAACGAGCCTGGACGCGTTGTGGCGGCCGAGAGGCGTCGGCAGCGGGGCGGCTCGCCGTGGTGGGACGTACGAGGAAAGGTGGACAGCATGGCACTCGGACTGCTCCAGCGGTGGCGTTCCGGCAGCGCTTCCGGTGCCGCGCCGGGCCGCTCCGTGCCCCTGCCGGCCGGCGCGGGAGCGTACGGCTGCGAGGTCGTCGATCCGATGGGGCAGCCCCTGGCCGGTGTCGAGGTCACGGTGACCGCGCTGGACAGCCATCGGGCCGTGGCCCGCGGCACCACCGATCCGTACGGCCTGTTCATGGTCACGCTGCCGCCCGGGACCTACAGCGTGATGGCCGTGGCGGAGGGCCTCACGCCCGCCCGCGACAACGTCGAGATAGCTGCCGGAGCCGTCCTTCCCCCGGCGCGCATCGGGCTGCTGCCCGCCCGTCAGCTGGAACTCCCGCCGCCCGGAACCTGGTTGTTCGATCCGCCGCACACCGCCATCCGGTTCATCGCCAAGCACGTGGGCATGGCTCACGTCCACGGCCGCTTCACCCGTTTCCAGGGCGGTATCCGCATCGCGCCGGACATGGCCGATTCCCAGGTCTCGGTGCGCATCGACGCCTCCAGCATCACCACCGGCAACAAGACCCGCGACACCCATCTGCGGTCCGCCGACTTCCTCGACGTCGAGCGCTACCCGTACATCGACTTCACGAGCACCCGGTTCGTCTACCGCGGCGGCTCCCGCTGGACGCTGAACGGCACGCTCACCATGCACGGGACCAGTCGTTCCGTGGGCCTGGACACCACCTACCTCGGCACGGTGAACGGCGGTTACGAGCAGGAACTGCGCTGCGCGGCACTGGCCAGGACCGAACTGCACCGCGAGGACTTCACCCTCAACTGGCGCTCGATGCTGGCCCGCGGCATCGCGGTCGTCGGACCGACCGTGCAACTGGAGCTGGACGTCCAGGCGATGTACCGCGACGCCGGGACCCCCACACCCCCGGAGTAGGCCGGCCCGGCGGTCAGGCGGCCCTCGCCACCCCCTCCCGGTGGCCGCGGACGATCTCCCCGTACCGGTACCCCGACCCCTTGATCGTCCGCGCCTGGGTCCGGTAGTCCACGTGGACGAGTCCGAACCGCCTGTCGTAGCCGTACGCCCACTCGAAGTTGTCCAGCAGCGACCAGGCGAAGTAGCCGGCCAGCGGCGCCCCCTTGCGGGCGGCGGAGGCGCAGGCGGCGAGATGCCGCTCCAGGTAGTCCCGGCGTTCGGGATCGTCGACGGTGCCGTCGGGGCGGACCACGTCCGGGAAGGCCGAGCCGTTCTCGGTGACGTGGATCCTGCGCGCGCCGTACTCCTCGGTGAGACGCAGCAGCAGCGTCTCGATGCCGCTCGCGTCGATCTCCCAGTCCATGCCGGTGCGCGGGACGCCCTCGCGGCGCACGGAACGGGCGTACGGCGCCGGGCCGTCGGGGTCGTCGGCGACGTACGCCGGGAAGTAGTAGTTCAGGCCGAGCCAGTCCAGGGGCGCCGCGATCGTCTCCGGGTCGCCCGGCAGGGCGGGCAGTTCGACGCCGTACGTCTGGAGCATGTCCGCCGGGAATCCCCTGCCGTGGACCGGGTCGAGCCACCAGCGGTTGACGTGGCCGTCGTGGCGGCGGGCGGCCGCGGCGTCCTCGGGGCGGTCGGTGGCCGGGTGCACGGTGGAGAGGTTGTTGACGATGCCCACCTGGGCGTCGGGTGCGGCGGCCCGGACGGCGCGGGTGGCGAGGCCGTGGCCGAGCAGGAGGTGGTAGGAGGCACGGACGGCTGCCGTCAGGTCCCTCCAGCCGGGGGCCATCGTGCCCTCCAGGTGGCCGATCCAGGCCGAGCAGGACGGCTCGTTGAGGGTGGCCCAGAGCTTGACGCGGTCGCCGAGGCGGGCGGCGACGGCGGACGCGTACTCGGCGAACGCGAGGGCGGTGTTGCGCTCCGGCCAGCCGCCGCGGTCCTGGAGCGCCTGGGGCAGGTCCCAGTGGTAGAGGGTGACGGCGGGGGTGATGCCCGCCTCCAGGAGGCCGTCGACCAACGCGTCGTAGAAGTCCAGGCCCCGCGGGTTCACCGGGCCCGTTCCGTCGGGCATCACCCTGGGCCAGGCCACGGACAGGCGGTAGGCGTTGGTGCCCAGTCGCCGCATCAGGGCGATGTCCTCGCGCCAGCGGTGGTAGTGGTCGCAGGCCACGTCACCGTGGTCGCCGTTCGCGGTCTTCCCCGGGGTGTGGGAGAAGGTGTCCCAGATCGACGGCGCGCGGCCGTCCTCGGCGACGGCTCCCTCGATCTGGTACGCGGCGGTGGCCGTGCCCCACAGGAAGTCGTGCGGGAGTGCGGCGAGGTCGATGGGTACGGACACGGAAGTCCCTTCGGGGTGCGGGGTGCGGTTCACTTGACGGCGCCCGCCGTCAGCCCGGCGACGAGGTAGCGCTGCAGCAGCAGGAAGCCCGCGACCACGGGCACGCTGACGACGAGCGAGGCGGCCATGATCTGGTTCCAGTAGACGTCGTTGAGCGTGGAGTAGCCCTGGAGGCCGACGGCCAGGGTGCGCGTGGTGTCGTTGGTCATCACCGACGCGAAGAGCACCTCTCCCCAGGCGGTCATGAACGCGTACACGGCGACCGCGACGATCCCCGGGACCGCGGCCGGCACGACGATCCTGAGCAGCGCGCCGAGCGGCCCGCAGCCGTCCACCAGCGCCGCCTCGTCCAGGTCGCGCGGCACCGAGTCGAAGTACCCGATCAGCATCCAGACCGAGAACGGCAGGGAGAAGGTGAGGTAGGTCAGGATCAGGCCGCCGCGCGAGCCGAACAGGGCGATGCCGGTGGCGTTGCCGATGTTGACGTAGAGCAGGAAGAGAGGCAGGAGGAAGAGGATGCCCGGGAACATCTGCGTCGACAGCACGGTGACCGTGAAGACGCGCCTGCCCCGGAAGCCGTAGCGGCTGACGGCGTAGGCGGCGAACACCGCGACGACCACCGAGCAGACCGTCGCCGCGCCCGCGACGATCAGCGAGTTCATGAAGTACCGGGCGAGCGGGACCGTCGACCAGATGTCGAGGTACGGACGGACCGTCAGATGGCTGGGCAGCCAGCGGAACTCGCCCGTCACGTCCGCGAGGGGCTTCAGCGAGCCGGAGACCATCACGTACACCGGGACCAGTACGAAGCCGGTGAGCAGGGTGAGGAAGATCCGCCGGGACCACAGGAACGAACGGGGCGGCGCCGTCGGCGAGTCAGACATCGGCGGTCCTCCGTCCGCGCGAGGTGAACATCAGGTACAGGCCCGTCACGAGCAGCAGGAACAGCAGCAGCAGGACGGACATGGCCGAGCCGGTGCCGAAGTTCCAGGTGACGAAGGAGGCCTGGTAGATGTGCACCGAGACGAGGTCCGCCGCCTGCGGCGCGGCCCGGCCGAACAGGACGTACGGGGTGTTGAAGTCGTTGAACGTCCACAGGAACAGCACCAGGACCAGCACCTGGTTGACCGGGCGCAGCGACGGCAGGGTGATGCGGCGGATCCGCTGCCACACCCCGGCGCCGTCCAGTGCGGCGGCCTCGTACAGCTCGCCGGGGATGTTCTGCAGCCCCGCCGTCACGATGAGGAACGCGAACGGCCAGCCCTTCCACACCGACACGACGAGCAGCGCGTAGAAGCTGTTGTCGCCGATCAGCCAGAAGGACGGCTTGCCGGTGAGGTGCAGCTGGTCGTGCAGGACGTGGTTCACCAGGCCGTTGTCGTGCTGGAACATGAACACCCAGGTGATGACGGCCGCGTAGACGGGCAGCGCGTACGGCACCAGGAACAGGGCGCGCAGCAGGCCGCGGCCGCGGAAGGTGTCCTGCATGAAGACGGCGGCGGCCGTGCCGGTCAGCCAGCACAGGGCGACCGACAGCAGGGTGAAGCCGACGGTGACGAAGAAGGAGTGCAGCAGCGCCTCGCCGACGGGGGCGTCGAAGTCCACGGCGACGCGGTAGTTGGCGAAGCCGGACCATGGGGCGGTGCCCCAGTCGCGGATGTAGAACTGTGTCAGTTCCTTGAAGCTCATCACGACGCCGACGGCCATCGGCACCAGGTGGACGAGGAGTTCGAGGAGCAGGGCGGGCAGGAGCAGCAGGTACGGCAGCCCGGTGCGGCGGATCCGCCCGGCGCGGCGGCGGGGTTCGCGAGCCGGCGCACCGGATGCGTCCCCCCGCGCTGTCTCCCGCACGGCGGTGGTCGTCATCGGGCTCACTTCGCGGGCATCTGCTGCTGGGCCTTGGCGAGCCGTGCCTTCACCGAGGCGGTGGTGACCGCGCGTCCGGCGGCCGCGTCGGCGAACAGTTCCTTCACGGCCGTACCGACCGCCGTCTCGAACTGCGACTCGTCCGCGACCTGTGGCAGCGCGACGGCGCTCTTGGCCAGGGTGTCCTTCAGGACGGCGTTCGCGGGGGTGGCGAACGCGGCGTCGGACTGGGCGGAGCGGACCGGCGGGATGGTGCTGTAGGCCGTGTTGAGGATCTTCTGCTCCTCGTCGCCGGTCATGAACTTCACGAACTTCATGGCGCCGTCGAGGTTGTCGGTGTTCTTGAAGACGGCCAGGTTGATGCCCGCGACCATCGAGTTGACCTGGGTGCCGGTGCCGGGGGTGCCGGAGGGGACGGGCACGGGTGCGATGCCGTAGTCGTCCTCGTTCATGCCCTGCGACGTGAGGTTGGCGGACGCGGACTGCCACAGCAGCATCGCCAGCTTGCCCTTGGCGAAGTCGCTCACCGACTGGTTCTGCGCGTACTCGGCGTCACCGGCGGGGATGACCTTGTCCTTCGCCATGAGGCCGACGTACTGCTGGACCGCGGCGACCACGCCGTCGTCCGTGAAGTCGGGTTTGCCGTCGGCGGTGAAGAAGTCGGCGCCGTGCTGCTTGGCGAAGACGAAGACGTGGTGGATGTTCTCGGCGAGGTTCGCGCCCTCGGCGCCGAGGACCGCCTTGCCCTTCGCCCTGATCTTCCTGCCGTCGGCGACGAGTTCGTCCCAGGTGGCCGGGGGCTTGGCGATGCCGGCGTCGGCGAAGATCTTCTTGTTGTAGTAGAGCGCGTACGCCATCGAGTACAGCGGCACCGCGGCCGGATCCTGGCCGGCCGCGCCGGTCGAGCCGAGCGCCGAGTCGACGAAGCGGTCCTTGCCGCCGATCTTGCCGAAGTTCCCCGCGTCCCAGGGCAGCAGCGCGCCGGTGGCCTGCAGGGAGGCGCTCCAGGTGTTGCCGATGTTCAGGACGTCGGGGCCCTGACCTGAGGTGGTCGCGGTGAGGATCCGGTTGAGCAGGTCGGACCAGGGCACGACCTCCAGCTTCACCTTGATGCCGGTCCGCCTGGCGAACTTGTCGAGTTCGGGCTGGAGGACCTTCTTGTCCACCGGGATGCTCGCGCCCTGGTTGGACGCCCAGTAGGTCAGCGTCTTCGGTGAGTCGTTGGACCCCCCGCCCGTCGGTGAACCGCCTCCGCAGGCCGAGGCGGCCAGGGCGAGAGACAGGGTGACGGCCCCCACGGCCGCGACTCGGATGCTGCGCATGGCTCCCGGTGTCCCTTCGGGGATGACACTCACGGCTTAATTTAGGACGTGAGTTAAACCGAGGAGAAGAGACCCGTCAAGGGGTGCGGCAACGCTCACGGAACTCCGGTCCCGCCTCTTGACGCGCCCGTTCGGGCAGTTGAAACATTCACCGGCGAGAGAGCGCTCCCAAGACCCCACCGCGCCGGCGTCGACGTGGGCGAGGATGCCCAGATCGCGGACGGCGGCCGACTCAGGGGTGACGTGCGGACGGAGTGCGGTGCGCATGACCCGATGCCTTTCGCATGGATGCGGAATGGGCGGCGCGATTCCCGGGCAGACAAATGGCCGATCGACCGTCGGCAGGAGGTCGTCGGTGGGCACCGAGGCGACGGATGTGGCATACGGATGCGGAATACGTCAGCGGTGTGCCGCGGGGTTCCGGTGCCGGCCGCGCTGCGGGCACCGGACGGACGAGGACACGAGGATCACCTCGTACCGGGAACGGGGAGCGGCGACGACGGCGTGGTCACGCACGGCGCAGCTCCCCTCACCGGTCGGCTGGTCACGCACAGCACGCCGTCCCGTGGTGGCGGCGCGCGACGCATCGTGGGTGCAGGGAGGACGGCCGGGTTGGGGCACCGAATTTCTTTCGGTGCCCGGTATTGCCGAAGCTCCCCGACAGGCGGGGAAAACACGGAGATTCCGGTTCGGTACCGTTCCTCCGCGCTCTTCCTGGAATTCGTTCCACCGGCCCGATACTTTCCGGACATTCGTCCGACAGGCATCGGCCAACCACGGGGCGGCGGCGGCACGCTGCCACGCAGGGAGCGGCGTGCCGGAGACGGTGCACCGGGAGGGCTGTTACGGACCCGCGTCCGTCCGAAAAGCGACGGTCGAGTGCCGCTGACAGAACACCGGCGGACAGCGGCCGGAGAATCCGCCACCCGGTCGCGATGGCGGTGACCACACGCCCGGCACACGGAAGTTGCGCCGCGGCGACCCATGGGCGGGCGGGCGGGACGGCCGCCGAAGCCCCCGCGGTCCGCGGTACCGGCGCGCCGGGTGTCCGCCCGCGCCCGGCACCGGACATGGCCGAGAAGCCGGGATGCCGGCGTCCGGTCCGGGCCTCGCCGGACACCGCCCGGGCGGTGTCCGGACGGTGGCCGGGGCGTGGCCGGTGGACGCCCTCCCGCCTTCGGAGCAGACCTAACCTGTTCCCACAGCAGACTTGAAATGATCACGGCAAGCAGATGGATTGGACTCGATTGGACACGCACAAAACGCGGAAGACGAGGTTCGCCACACTGCGCCGCGGCCTGATGATCCCGGCACCCGCTCTGGCCCTGATCGCGGGAACGCTCTTCTCGCGCGTGGGCGACTCCCTCGCCTCCCTCGGCATGGTGCTGGACGCGGCGGACCACGGCATCCGCTGGGGGGTCACCGAGGTCTTCCTGGCCGAACTGATCCCCACCGTGCTCGCCGCTCCCCTGGTCGGGGCACTGGTGGACCGGATCAGCGCCCGGTCGGTGTGCCTGTCGGCGCTGACCGTTCAGGCGCTGTCCTTCGGTGCCGCCGCCGCCGTGGACGCCTTCCACCTGCGGGTGGCGCTGATCGCCCTGTCGGGGCTGGCCGGTGTGGCGTCGGTGACGGCCGGTTTCAAGATGCTGCCGGTGGTCGCGGGCAGCGAGCACACCGGACGGGCCAACAGCCTGCTCACCGCGGGACTGTCGACGGCCGGGCTGATCGGCCCGCCGCTGGCCGGCTTCCTGCACTCCGCGCGCGGCACCGCGTTCCTGCTCGGCGCCGACGCCGTGTCGTTCCTCCTTCTCGCCGGGTGCACGGCACTGGCCGTCCCGCGCCGTACGGACGTGTCGGTCGGACGCCGGCCGGCCGCGAAGCTCTCGGACGGCTACCACGCCCTGCGCGAGGCCCCGGTGGTGGGCATGCTGCTGCCCACGCTCGCCGCGGCGATGCTGGCCACCAGCATCGAGGGGGTCGCCGGCGTCTTCTATCTGCGCAACGTCGCCGACGGCAACGAAACCCTCTTCGGGTTCTTCCTGGCCACCTGGGCGCTGGGCAGCATTCCCGGCGCGCTCCTGGCCGGCCGCGCGGGCTGGTCGGCGCGGCACACCGCGCTCATCCTGGGCGGAGTGCTCGGCATCTCCGTCGCCCTGCTGAGCGCCGGACTGCTGCCGGTGGCCGCGGTGATCTTCCCGCTGTTCCTGCTGGGCGGGTTCGGCAACGGTGTATGCAATGTCGGTCTACGAAATGCCGTGCACAGCCAGGTGCCGGCAGAGGTGCACGGCAGCGCGTGGGCCTGCTACCAGGCACTGTCGCGCATCTGCATCGGCCTGGGCTTCGTCCTGGGCACCCCGAACGCCCTCGTCTCCAGCCGCGGCCAGGTGATCGTCTCCGGGGCCGTCCCGCTGGCCTTCTCCCTGTGGGCCCTGCTCGGCCTGGGCCGCCGGGGGCAGTCGTTCCTCGGCGAGTCCCCGGCCGGGATCGGCAAAGCCCCGGGCTGAAGAGGCACCCGTCCGCGCCGCCGTATCATGCCGGGCTTTCGCCCGATCCACGTCGTTCGCCCAGGTGTGCTGTGGTTTCGTTGCATCATCCGGGTCGTCCATCGGCGGGAAGTGGTTCGCATGGCTCACGACGGTCCCGGCGACCGTGCCATGGCACTGAGCCGTGAGCGCTTCCTGGCCGGTGAGCCGGTGGGGCCGGGGCGTCGGGCGGCCATGACCGACGAGGGCGGTCACGGCCTGTTCCTCGCCCGGCTCGCCCAGCGCTGGGGTACCCGTCACCCACCCTGCGGCAAGGTGATCTGGGCGGAGCAGCCGATCCCCGGAAGCTGAGCCGCCGGCCCGGCCGCCGGGGATACACCATCACCCGTTTCGTGCGTATGGTGCACATATGCGTGATGTTCGGTGCGGCTGGTGCGGGACGCCGCTGCCGGATCAGGGCGGCGCCCAGCGGCGGTACTGCCGCCCGGCGCACCGGCAGGCGGCCTGGCGGGCACGCCGTCGCTCGGAAGGCGCGGCCACGGCCCGGCAGGCGATGGTGCTCGCCGACGCGGAGCTGCTGGCCCGGGCGCGGACGGTACTGCACCAGGCGGACGACCTGCCCGCGGGGCAGGCCGCGATGGGCGGGAACAGCGCCGCGGTGGCCGAGGTCTTCCGGCTGGCCGGGCAGCTGGTGGAGCGTGCGGTGCTCGCCGACCGGCGGGCCGGGGCCAGCTGGGCGCGCATCGGTGCCGCCCTGGGCATCACCGGGACGACGGCCAGACGCCGCTTCGGGCGGGTCGAGGCCGCGCCGGAGGATGCGCGGGCCGCGCCGGAGGATGCCACCGCCGGTGGCACCGGCTGCGAGCTGCTGGAGCCCCTGCTCCTGCGGGCGGTGCGGGAGGCGGACGCGTCCGCGGGCGGTCTCTTCCTCCTGTCCCCGGACCGGGGGGAGCTGCGGCCGGCCGTGACGACCGGCGGCAGGGCCGCGGGAATCTGGGAACGGGTGGCGCCGGCGGGCGCCGGGCCGGTGGCCGACGCGGTCCGTGAGCGGCGGCCGGTGTGGGTCGGCAGTCATACGGAACTGGCCCGCCGCTACCCGAGGATCGCGCTCGCGTTCCCCTACCCCGCGGCGGTGGCCGCCGCACCGGTCACGGCCGACACGGTCACCTGGGGCGCGCTGGCACTGCTGTGGCCCGGCTCGCATCCGCCGGAACTGAGCGCCCACCAGCGCGAGGTGATCAGCGCCGTCTGCGAGCGTACGGGTGCGCTGCTGCGGCAGGCCGCCGGGGACGGCCGTCCGATCCTGCCCGGGGAACGACCGCACGTGCCGGGCCCGCAGGGCGCCCAGGTCCCCCGCCTGCCGGAGGCGCTGGCCGCCGTGGACCTCGTCGACCGCCTCGCGGAGGGCTGCGTCGGGCTCGATCTGGAGGGCCGGATCACCTTCGTCAGTGCCGCCGCCCGCGACCTGCTCGGCGGCGGCACCGCGGACCTGCTCGGCACACCGCTGTGGGAGGCACTGGCCTGGCTGGACGAGCCGGTCTTCCAGGATCACCACCGGGCCGCCGTGATCAGCCGCCGCCCGGCCTTCTTCACGGCCAGGCGCCCACCGGACCAGTGGCTGGACTTCCAGCTCCACCCGGACGACTCCGGCGTCAGCGTCCGCATCACCCCCGCCGAGCGCACCGGCCCGGCGGACCGCCCGCGCCCGGGCTCCGGGGCCGGCACCGCCGGGCCGACCAGGGCCCGCGCCCTGTACGACCTGCTGCACCTGGCCGCCTCCCTGACCCAGGCCGTCAGCGTGCGGGACGTGGTGGAACTGTCCGCCGACGAGATCATGCCCGCCTTCGACGCCCAGGGCTTCGTCCTGGCGGTGACCGAAGGCGGCCGGCTGTGCATCGTCGGCTCCCGCGGGTACCGGCCCGAGGTCCTCCGCCCCCTCGACGGGCCGCCGCTCACGGACCGGTCGGCTCCCACCGTGTACGCGCTGGCCGAGGCGGCCCCGCTCTTCTTCTCCACCCCGCGGGAGATGGAACGGTTCCACCCCGACATCCCGCGGCTGACCAAAAGGTCGGCCTGGGCCTTCCTGCCGCTGATCGTCTCCGGCCGTCCCGTGGGCTGCTGGACCCTGACCTTCGACCGGCCCCGCCCCTTCACCTGCGACGAGCGCGCCGTCCTGACCTCGCTGGCCGGACTCATCGCCCAGGCCCTGGACCGCGCGCGGCTGTACGACGCCAAGCACCAGCTCGCCCACAATCTGCAGACCGGCCTGCTGCCCCAGGCCCTGCCGGCCGTGCCGGGGCTGGAGATCGCCGCCCGCTACCTGCCCGCGGCCCACGGCATGGACGTCGGCGGCGACTTCTACGACCTCATCCGGCTGGGCGGCACCGGGGTCGCCGCCGCCATCGGCGACGTCCAGGGCCACAACATGACCGCGGCCGCCGTCATGGGACAGGTCCGCACCGCCGTGCACGCCACCGCCGGCGCTCCCCCGGGTGAGGTCCTCGCCCGCACCAACCGCCTGCTCACCGACTTCGACGCCGGGCTCTTCGCCAGTTGCCTGTACGTCCACGTCGACCTCGCGCACCACCGCGCCCGGCTGGCCAGCGCCGGACACCCGCCCGCGCTGCTGCGCCGTCCCGACGGACACACCGAGGTCGTCAGCCCGCCGCCCGGGCTCCTGCTGGGCATCGACCCCGCCGCCGACTACCAGGGCGAGGAGATCGCCCTGCCGCCCGGCACCGTGCTCGCCCTGTACACCGACGGCCTGGTCGAATCACCCGGGGTCGATCCCGACGACGCCACCGCCGCGCTCGCCGACCACCTCGCACGGGCGGGTGACCAGCCTCTCGACGCCGTCGCCGACCACCTCATGGACCACACCTCGCGGGCCGTTCCCCGCAGCGACGACATCGCCCTGCTGCTGCTCCATCCGCGGCCGCCGCGGGCGTCCCGCCGGGCCGGGGACTGACCCTCCCCCGCCGCGGCGCGGGATCAGGCGCCGGACCTCCGGCCCCGGCACCGCTCCGGCTGCGCGGACGCCCCGCCGGTCAGGGCGTCCAGCGCGGTGATCGCCACATGGAGCTGGGTGCACTGCGCGCCGGACTCCAGGTCGCTCCCGAGGAGCCGTTCGATGGTGTGCAGCCGCTGGTAGAGCGCCTGCCGGGAGAGGCCGACCTGCCGGGCCGCGATGGACTTGTTGCCCCCCGCGGCGAGGTAGCCGCGCAGGGTGGCGAGCAGGTCCGAGTCGTGCCGGTCGTCGTGCTGGACGAGCCGGCCGAGCTGCCGCTCCACGTACTTCTGCACCCGGACGTCCTCACGCAGCGCGTACATGAGCTCCGGCAGTCCGATGTCGGAGGGCACGTGGAACGGCCGGGAGGGGGTGGCGGGTCCGATGGCGTCGGCCACCTGCTCGGCCTCCCGGAAGGACCGGGCCACCTGCCCGATGTCCGTCTCCCCGGGGCCGACGGCGACGACGGGCCGTGCGCCCAGCACCTCGGTGGCCATGTCGGACAGCCGCTCCACGACCGGCTGCCAGGCGCTCGCCAGGGCCAGCGCCAGCAGGACGCCGAGGCGGTGCGGGGACAGACGGCCGACGAGGGCCCGCACCCCGGAGTTGCGCAGTTCCTCGGCGAGGCGGTCGTCGAGGCCGTCCCCGGCGCCGGCGGGCAGGCATCCGTCGTCGACGACCAGGCCGATGAGCCGGTGCCCGACGGTGGGCAGCCCGAGTGCCTCGGTGCGTATCCGGGCCTCGGTCCGGCTCGTCACCCGCCATTCCATCAGGTCCACCAGGACCGACCGGTGGGCCTGGCGGTCCCACCGGTCCTGGCCGGTCAGCCGGGCCAAGGTCAGGGCGACGGCGGCACGCTCGAGGATCATGCCGTGCTCCGGTCCGGCCGGACCGCCGGCCGGGGCGGGCAGCATGACCAGTCGTCCCCAGCGCCGTCCCTCCTGCACCACCGGCGCCACCATCCAGTCCTCGGGCCCGCTCAGGCCCGTCCGGTCCGGGGTGGGCGTCGCCCGGGAACGCCGCGGCCACGCGTCGAGCACCTGGCCGACGGGCAGCCCGGCGGTGTGGTACTCGACCGCGTGGTGCACCAGGTTCTCCAGCACCACCGGCTGGCCGGTGAGCTCGGCCGCCGCCTTCACCAGTTCCCCGGGCCGGGCCCTGCGCAGGGTGAGGGCGGTGAAGATGTCGTGCACCTGCTGAGAGCGGCGGAGCAGTTCGCCCTGCGCGTCCAGGATGAGCGCGTGCACGGTCTGGGTGACCTCGATGAAGCGGACGCCCCGGGCCAGCACGATCAGCGGCAGGTCGCGTTCCCGGCAGGCGGTGACCAGCTCGGCGGGGGCCTGCTGGTAGCGGCGGCCGAGTTCGATGACCAGCCCGGCGGCCTGGACGTCGGCGAGCTGGTCGACGTAGTCCCGCAGCCGGGCCGGGTCGCCGGGCTGCGGCATGCCGGTGGTGAGGACCAGCTCGCCGCCCTCCAGGAAGGAGGCGGGGTCGAGCAGTTCGGTGACGTGCACCCAGCGGACGGGCCGGCTCAGCCGGCCCTCCCCGGCCACCACTCTGGGCAGGCCGGCGGCCAGGACGGGCAGCCGCAGACAGTCGGCGACCGTGAGGAACGGCATGGGCGAAGACTCCGGGGGCGCCGGTCGCGGGTACCGGCAGGTAGACGGAATGTTTCCGGCCACTCTGGCAAGAGTGCGGGCGTCACGCAAGAAAGGATCTTGCCTACCCCGCTATGCCACCGCCGCCCGCCCCGCCTGCGGAAACAGGAAGGACGGGCGGCGCGAGGGGCGCCGGCCGTCAGGGACGGCGGGCGATCAGATCGGCCAGGGTGGCGATCGGCGAGGTGCGGGTCCGGCCGCCCGCCTCGTGCCGGTCGGCGTACCCGTACGCGACGTACAGTCCGCGCACCCCGATCCAGCGGAACGGCTCCGGCTCCCAGGTGCCGGAACGGTGCCCCACCCACGGCAGCCGGGTCAGCCCGCTCTCCCGCCCGAGCACCAGGTCGGTGAGGGTGCGGGCGGCCAGGTTGGTGGAGGTCACGCCGTGGCCGACGTAGCCGCCGGCATGGCCGAGGCCGGTGGAGCGGTTCAGGCCGATCGTCGCCGACCAGTCGCGCGGCACCGCGAGCACCCCGCACCAGGCGTGGTCGACCCGGGCCCCGGTGGTGGCCGGCATCATCGTGTTCAGCGTGGCGACCAGCTGCCCGACGGTCTTCTCGCTGACCCGCCCGTCCTTGTCCGTGCGGGAGCCGAACCGGTAGGGCACCCCCCGGCCGCCGATGGCGATCCGGTCGTCCGGGGTGCGCTGGGCGTACATGTGGCCGTGCGCGGTGTCGCCGAGGGTCTCCCGGCCCTCCCAGCCGATCTCGTCCCAGACCTCCGCGGGCAGCGGCTCGGTGACGATCATCGAACTGTTCATGGGCAGCCAGGCCCGGCGCAGCCCCTTGAGCGAGGAGGTGAACCCCTCGGTGGCACGGAGCACCACCGGCGCCGACACGACGCCCCGCGAGGTGACGGCCCGGCCCGGCCTGATCTCGGTGACCGGGGTCTTCTCGTAGAGGGTGACGCCCATCGCCTCGACGGTGCCGGCCAGTCCCCGCACCAGCGAGGCCGGCTGGAGCCGGGCGCAGTGCGGGGTGTAGGCGGCGGCCGTCACCCCATCGACGCGGATGTGCCCGTCCGCCTCGGCCGGGGTGAGCAGCACCGACTCCTTGACGCCCCACTCGTGGTCCTGCTCGACCTTGTGGCGCAGCCGGGTGGCCTGGGCGGGGGTGCGGGCGACCCGCAGGGTGCCGCCCTTGACGATGTCGGCGTCGATGCCCTCGCGGGCCGCGACCTCGATGATCTCGTCGACCGCCTCGTTCATGGCCTGCTGCCAGTCCAGCACGGCCTCGCGGCCGTACTGTCCGGCGAGGCGGTCCCGGGCGCCCGGGACCAGACCGGAGGCCCAGCCGCCGTTGCGTCCGGAGGCGCCGAACCCGGCGAACTCCGCTTCCAGGACGGTGATCCGCAGCGAGGGATCCGCCTTCTTCAGGTAGTACGCCGTCCACAGACCGGTCAGCCCGGCTCCGACGATGCAGACGTCGGCGTCGCGGTTGCCGGGCAGCGCCGGCCGTGGGACGGGGAGTTCGGCGAACCAGTGGGCGACGCGGCCGTTGACCAGGGCGGTCGGGCCGGCTGTGGGGGCGGACATGGGATCCCTTTCGCAGCGGACTGAAGCGGGTGTCTGTTCGGGCGGACCGTCGTCAGACACCGAGCAGGCCGGGCAGCTCGGACAGGTCCTTGATCTCCTCGTACGGCTGGAAGTGGGCCGAGCCCGGGAAGCCGTAGCGGTTGACCCAGATGCGCCGCATGCCCTCGTACCGCTTGGTGGGCATGATGTCGTACTCCCAGCCCTGGGCCGTGTGGATGATGTCCTGCGGGCCGCGGCCGGTGGCCTTGAACAGGTACTCGAAGGCCTGCGGGAGCGGCTTGTAGGCGCCGGCCTGCTCGGCGGTGAGGACGTAGTCCCACTCCACGCCGAGGGCGTCGACGGCGTAGGAGATCAGGTCGTCCTCGCTGTTGGAGAGGATGGCGATGTCGTACTCGCCCTTCAGACGGCGCAGCGCGTCCGGGACCTCCTGGAACGGCTGGAACTTCTTGATCGCCTCGATCAGCGCGTCGCCGTCCTCGTCCCGGTACTCCAGGCCGTGCAGCAGCATCACGTTGTTCAGGGTGCTCCGGACGACCTCCCGGTAGGGGCGGTAGCGGTCGACGACGCCCTGGAAGCGCATGACGTAGGCGTCGTGGTGGAACTGCTTGGGGTCGACGCCCGCCTCGGCGAGCCGGTCCTTGACGATCTCGTGGGTCGCGGCCCGGGTGTCGAAGTTGATCAGGGTGCGGTAGCAGTCGAAGGAGACGACCTTGCGCATGGGAGGAACCTTTCGCTGGTGATGTCGTGCGGGAAGGGTCGGAACAGGGTGATCAGGTCCGGTTGCTGGCGTCGGCCAGCTTCAGGTCCTTGGTCTCGGGTGCCAGGAACACCGAGACCAGCAGGCCCAGCAGGGTGATGGCGACGCCGACGCCGAGGGTTCCGCGGACGCCCAGGTCGGCGGCGGCCACCGGCAGCAGGAAGGTGCTGGACGCGGAACCGACCCGGCTCATCGCGGTGGCGATGCCGACGCCGGTGGCCCGCAGGTCGGTCGGGAAGAGCTCACTGGGGTAGACGAACTGCAGTCCGCTGCCGGCCGCCTCGAAGAACTGGAAGGCGGCGAACAGCGCGACCACCACCAGGGCGTAGTGCGGCGGGAACACCACCAGTGCCGCCAGCGACCCGAGCACGCCGGCGAAGCTGCTGATCAGGAGCTTGCGGCGGCCCACCCGGTTGACCACGACCAGGCCCAGGGCGATGCCGGCCACCGCGATGGTGGTGATCAGGGCGCTGGCCCCGAAGGTGCTGGTGACGCCGAACGCCGCCAGCATCTGCGGCTGGAAGGACCGTACCGCGAAGGCGGGGGCCACCTGGCAGATCCAGAACAGCGAACAGAACAGGACGGGGATGCCGTAGCCGCGCTGGAAGATCACCGCGAGGTTGCCCAGACCGGATCCGCCGCGCCGCTCCCGGCGGGACTCCACGAGCAGTTCCTCGGTGCTGACGTCGGGACCGTAGTACTTGCGGACGATGGCCTCGGCCTCGTCGACCCGTCCGCGGGAGGCCAGCCAGCGCGGCGATTCGGGCACCCCGGCCCGCATGAACAGGAAGATCAGGGCGGGCACCGCGCCGGAGGCGAGCATCCAGCGCCAGGAGTCGTCGCCGAGGCCCAGCAGCGCCCAGCCGACCCAGTAGCTGACGCCGTACCCCACCCACCAGGCCAGGACCAGGCCGGACAGGGCCGGGCCGCGCATCCTGCGCGGCACCAGCTCGGTGGTCAGCGCGGAGGCGATGGGGTAGTCGGCGCCGATCGCGATGCCGATGAGCAGGCGCAGCACCAGCAGCTGCCACGCCTCGGTGACGAAGAACTGCAGCGCGGAACCGACGACGAACGCCACCAGGTTCAGGACGTACATCAGGTGCCGGCCGACCCGGTCGGTGACCGGCCCGAAGACCGCGCCGCCGATGAAGACGCCGACCAGGACCGAGGCGGCGATCAGGCCCGTCCACAGGGTGTCGAGCCCCAGGGCCGGGGTGATCAGGGACAGCGCCACGGCGACGATGCCGAGCAGGTAGCCGTCGCAGAACGGGCCGCCCATGGCGACGGCCACGATACGGCGGTGGAAGGGGGTGACCGGGGCCTCGTCGAGGTGCCGAGCGGTGGCGGTGGTCTCTGAGGCGTTGGAAGCGTTGGACAGGGACATGCTTGAGCTCCTGTGGACGCAGGGGCGTTCGGGACGCAGGAGGTGCGGGGACGGGGGCGGTGGGGACGCCGAGTCAAGCATTCGCGAGGTACGCACAGCGCTGTACGCGGGGCGGACACCGGTCGGTGGCCGGCCCGGCCCGGACGCCGTGGGCTCCGGGTGGCCATCACCCTGGTTCAGCCCGGAGCCACCGTCAACGGACACGGTGTTCGCCCGCCGGACACCCGGTGGACACTCTGTTCCGCCCGGACAGACCGTCCACAACCGCCCGCCCGCGCGAACAGTGTGGCCGTTGCCGCCGCCCGGCGCCGACGGGGACAGTGTCGGCATCCCGACTTCCCCCGTCACTCATCCCCCGTCCCCGCCCCCCGTGCCTCGTCCGCACGCCTCACGTCCGTGGGAGAGCTGTTGATGACCACCCTGTCCGAGCACCTGCGCCAGGCCACTCCGGTCGTCGCCGAGCGAGGCGAAGGAGTCCACCTGTACGGCGCGGACGGCCGCCGCTACCTCGACTTCACCGCCGGCATCGGCGTGACCAGCACCGGTCACTGCCACCCCAAGGTGGTCGCGGCCGCCCAGCAGCAGGTGGCGACCCTGATCCACGGCCAGTACACCACGGTGATGCACCGGCCGCTGCGCCGGCTGACCGAGAAGCTGGGCGAGGTGCTGCCGGAGCGGCTGGACAGTCTGTTCTTCACCAACTCCGGCAGCGAGGCGGTGGAGGCCGCGCTGCGGCTGGCCCGGCAGGCCACCGGCCGGCCGAACATCGTCGTGTGCCAGGGCGGTTTCCACGGCCGCACCGTCGCGGCGGCGTCGATGACCACCTCCAACACGAAGGTCCGCACCGGGTTCGGCCCGATGATGGGCGGTGTCGTCGTCACCCCGTTCCCGCACGCCTTCCACTACGGCTGGGACATGGAGACCGCGACCCGGTTCGCGCTGCGCGAGTTCGACCAGCTGCTGCGGACCGTCTCCGACCCGGAGGACATCGCCGCGGTCGTCGTCGAGCCGGTGCTCGGCGAGGGCGGCTACGTCCCCGCCGGTGCCGCCTTCCTCCAGGGGCTGCGGGAGCGCGCCGACCGGCACGGCTTCCTGCTGGTCTTCGACGAGGTGCAGACCGGCGTCGGCCGCACCGGGAAGTTCTGGGGGCACGACCACTACGGGGTCCGTCCCGACATCCTGGTCACCGCCAAGGGCCTGGCCAGCGGCTTCCCGCTGTCCGGCATCGCCGCCCCCGCGGAGCTGATGCGCCGCGCCCGCCCCGGCTCGCAGGGCGGGACGTACGGCGGCAACGCCGTCGCCTGCGCCGCGGCCGTCGCGACCCTGGAGGTCGTGGAGGAGGAGAAGCTGGTCGCCAACGCCGCCGCCATGGGCGCCCGGCTGCGGGCCGGCCTCGAGGAGGTGGCCGCGCGGACGGCGGCCATCGGCGATGTGCGCGGCCTCGGGCTGATGCTGGCCAGCGAGTTCGTCACCGAGGACGGGGAGCCCGACGCGGCCACCGCGGCGCGCGTGCAGCAGGCCGCCGTCGACGAGGGACTGCTCCTGCTGACCTGCGGCCCGGCCGGCAACGTCGTACGGATGATCCCGGCGCTGGTCGTCGACGAGGCCGGGGTGGACGAGGGCCTGCGCGCCTGGGCCGCGGCGGTGCGGACGGGGACCGGCGCGGCATGACCGGCACCGCAGCGCCGCCCGGGGCGGGACGGCCGGCCGGCGAGACCCCCGGGCCCACGGCGGCACGGGCGCTGGTGCGTGAGCTGCGCGCCGCCGCCCCCGGCCTGGAGATCGACACGAGCGGCGGCCGGCGCGCCCAGTACGCCTACGACGCCTCCAACTACCGCGTACCGCCGCTCGCCGTCGCCTTCCCGCGCGAGGAGGACGAGGTGGCCGCCGTGGTGCGGGCGTGCCGCGCGAGCGGCGTACCGCTCACCGCGCGCGGCGCGGGCACCAGCATGGCCGGCAACGCGGTGGGGCCCGGCGTCGTCCTCGACTTCTCCCGCCACATGAACCGGATCCTGTCCGTCGACCCGGCGGGCCGTACCGCGGTCGTCGAACCCGGGCTGGTTCTCGACGACCTCCAGCGGGCCGCCGCCCCGTACGGGCTGGCGTTCGGCCCCGACCCGTCGTCGCACAGCCGCTGCACGATCGGCGGCATGATCGGCAACGACGCCTGCGGCAACCACTCGGTGCGCCACGGCCGCACCGTCGACCACGTCACCGAGCTGCGGATCGTCACCGCCGACGGCGACCGGGCGGTGGCCGGCCCGGGCGGGCTGCGCGCCGCCGACCCCGGCGACGCCGCCGCGGCCGCCCGGATCTCGGCGCTCGACGCGGCGCTCGGCGAGCTGGTGGCCGGCAACCTGGCCGCTCTGCGCACCGAGCTGGGCCGTATCCCCCGCCAGGTCTCCGGCTACCAGCTGCACCACCTGCTGCCGGAGCACGGCCGCGACGCCGCCCGCGCCCTGGTCGGCACCGAGGGCACCTGCGCCGTCGTCACCGGCGCCACCGTCGCGCTGGTGCCGGTGCCGGCCGCGACCACGCTGCTCGCCCTCGGCTACCACGACGTGGTGGACGCCGCCCGCGACGTGCCGGCGATCCTCGGTCACCGGCCCACCGCCGTCGAGGGCATGGACGAGGCCATCGTCGCCACCATGCGCCACCGCCGCGGCCCCGGCTCGGTGACCGGCCTGCCCGAGGGCAGCGCCTGGTTGTACGTCGAACTCGACGCGGACGACGAGGAGGAGGCGCTGCGCCGCGGCCGGGCGCTGCTGGCGGAGCTGCGCGCCGCGGGCCGGCTGGTCGCCGGGCGCGTCGTGGAGAGCGCCGCCGAACGCCGCTCGCTGTGGCGGGTCCGGGAGGACGGCGCCGGGCTGGCCGCCCGGCTGGTGGACGGCGGCGCGTCCTGGCCCGGATGGGAGGACGCCGCCGTCGACCCCGGCGACCTCGCCGCCTACCTGCACGACTTCCGCGCCCTGCTGGCCCGGTACGCCCTGACCGGGGTGCTGTACGGCCACTTCGGGGCCGGCTGCGTGCACGTCCGGATCGACTTCGAGCAGTCCACCGCCGAGGGGCGCACGGCGATGCGGGCCTTCCTGACGGACGCCGCCGCCCTGGTGGTCCGGCACGGCGGGACGTTGTCCGGTGAGCACGGCGACGGCCGGGCCCGCAGCGAGCTGCTGGGTGTCATGTACAGCGTGCGGATGCGGGCGGCGTTCGCCTCCTTCAAGCGGCTGTTCGACCCGGACGGGGTACTCAACCCCGGGGTGATCGTGGACCCGGCCGCCGTCGACGCCGACCTCGCCCTGCACACCCTCGCCCCGCCGCCGGCGAAGCTCACCCCCGGCGGGTTCACCTTCCCCCGCGATGCGGGCGGGCTGGCCGAGGCGGCCGGCCGCTGCGTCGGCGTCGGCCGCTGCCGCAGCGACCACGGCGGCGCGATGTGCCCCAGTTACCGCGCCACCCACGACGAACGCGACTCCACCCGGGGCCGCGCCCGGCTGCTCCAGGAGATGCTGCGCGGCGGCCCGGAGGCGGCCGTCGCCGACGGCTGGCGGTCCACCGAGGTCCGCGAGGCCCTCGACCTGTGCCTGTCCTGCAAGGCGTGCGCCTCCGACTGCCCGGTCGGCGTCGACATGTCGACCTACAAGGCCGAGTTCCTGCACCAGCACTACGCCCGGCGGATCCGCCCGGCCAGCCACTACTCGCTGGGCTGGCTGCCCTGGTGGGCGGCGGTCGCCCGGTGGATCTCCCGCCCGGTCAACGCCGTGCTGCGCTCACGGTCCGGCCGGCTGATCGCCCGGGCCGGCGGTGTCACCACCGAGCGCGCCCTGCCGCCGTTCGCGCCCCGTCGCGCGCTGCGCGCACAACTCCGTCAGGTGCCCGAACCCGGGCGGCCGGCCGCCGTGCTGCTGGTCGACTCCTTCACCCGGGCCTTCCGTCCCGAGGTGGCGGGCGCCTCCGCCCGGGTGCTGGCGGACGCGGGCGTGCCCGCCACCGTGCGCAGCGGGCTGTGCTGCGGGCTGACCTGGGTGAGCACCGGCCAGCTGTCCCTCGCCCGCAGGGTGATGGCCCGCACGGTCGCGGCCCTGGACCAGGGCCCGCACCGGGACCTGCCGATCGTGCTGCCCGAACCGAGCTGCGCCGCCGCGCTCCGCCACGACGCCCCCGACCTGCTCGGCACCGAGGCGGCCCGCCGGGTCGCGGCCCGGATTCGCACCTTCTCCGGCGCGCTGTCCGAACTGGCCCGCCCGGACTGGAAGCCCGAGGTCCCCGACCACGTCACCCTGCAGACCCACTGCCACGAGTACGCGGTGTTCGGCGGGGACTCCTCCCCGGCCGCGCTGCTGCGCCGGCTGGGCACCGGGAGCCTGGACGAGGCCGAGGGCTGCTGCGGACTGGCCGGCAACTTCGGCTTCGAACGGGAGCACTACACCACGTCGATGGCGGTCGCCGCCCTGTCCCTGGCCCCGAAGCTGCGCGGCCTCGGCCCCGAGGCCGCCGTCGCGGCGGACGGCTTCAGCTGCCGTACCCAGGTCTCCCACCTCACCGGCCCCGACGGCCCCCGCGCCGTGCACCTCGCCGAGATCCTCGACCCGAACCCGCCCGGAGGGAACCCGTCATGACCGACCCCCACAGCAACACCGCTCCCGAGGCCGCCGTGCTCCGCGGGGTGCCCAAGCAGCTGTTCATCGACGGCAAGTGGCTCGACGCCGCCTCCGGCGCCACCCTCGCGGTCGACGACCCGGCCACCGGCGAGGTGCTGTGCGAGGTCGCCGACGCCTCGCCCGCCGACGGCGCGCTCGCCCTGGACGCGGCCGTCGCCGCACAGCCGGCGTGGGCGGCCACCGCCCCGCGCGTGCGCAGCGAGATCCTGCGCCGGGCGTACGAGATCATCCTGGAGCGCACCGAGGAACTCGCCCGGCTGATGACCCTGGAGATGGGCAAGCCCCTCGCCGAGGCGCGCGGCGAGGTGGCGTACGCCGCCGAGTTCTTCCGCTGGTTCTCCGAGGAGGCCGTCCGGATCGACGGCGGTTTCACCACCACCCCGGACGGCGGCAACCGGGTGCTGGTGATGCGCCAGCCGGTCGGGCCCTGTCTGCTGATCACCCCGTGGAACTTCCCGCTGGCCATGGGCACCCGCAAGATCGGGCCGGCCGTCGCGGCGGGCTGCACCATGGTCCTCAAGCCCGCCCCGCAGACCCCGCTGTCCAGCCTGGCGCTGGCCGGGATCCTCACCGAGGCCGGCCTGCCCGAGGGCGTGCTCAACGTCGTCACCACCTCCGACGCGGCCGGGGTGATCGAGCCGCTGCTGCGCGGCGGGAGGATCCGCAAGCTGTCCTTCACCGGCTCCACCCAGGTCGGCCGGATCCTGCTCGCCCAGTGCGCGGACGCGGTGGTGCGCACCTCCATGGAGCTGGGCGGCAACGCCCCGTTCCTGGTCTTCGAGGACGCCGACCTGGATGCCGCCGTCGACGGCGCCATGGTGGCCAAGATGCGCAACATGGGAGAGGCGTGCACCGCGGCCAACCGCATGTTCGTGCACCGCTCGGTCGCCGGGGAGTTCTCGGCCCGGCTGGCGGAGCGGATGGCCGCGCTCACCGTGGGTCCCGGCACCGAGCCCGGCAGTGAGGTCGGCCCGCTGATCGACGCGGCCGGCCGCGGCAAGGTCGAGAGCCTGGTCCGGGACGCGGTGGAGCGCGGCGCGACGGTGCTGACCGGTGGCCGGACGCCGGACGGGCCGGGCAGCTTCTACCCGCCGACCGTGCTGACCGGTGTGCCCGCCGACGCGGAGCTGACCCGTACCGAGATCTTCGGACCCGTGGCCGCCGTGATCCCGTTCGACGACGAGGACGACGTGGTGCGGGCGGCCAACGACACCGAGTGGGGCCTGGTGGGCTATGTGTTCACCCGGGACCTGGACCGGGCGCTGCGGGTCGGCGAGCGGCTGGAGACGGGCATGGTCGGGGTGAACACCGGCCTGGTCTCCAACCCGGCCGCGCCGTTCGGCGGGGTGAAGCAGTCCGGGCTGGGCCGCGAGGGCGGCCGGGTCGGCATCGAGGAGTTCCTGGAGTACAAGTACCTGGCGATCCCGGCCGGCGGACGCCGTGGCTAGCCGGCTCGTCGTCCTGTACCGGGACCACCTGCCGTACAACTCCGCGACGATCGAGGAGCTGGCCGACACGGTCTACTGCACCGAGGACGAGCTGCCGCTGCTGCTGCCCGGCGCGGACGCCCTGCTGGCCTGGTGGCCGATGAGCCGGGCGGTGGCCGCCGCCTGGCCGGACGACCCGGAGAAGGCGCCGCGCTGGGTGCACGTGGCCGCGGCCGGTGTCGACCCGTTCCTCTTCCCGGCCCTGGTCGAGGACGAGGGGGTGGCACTGACCAACTCGCGGGGCGTGTACGACCAGCCGATCGCCGAGTACGTGCTGGCCCTGATCCTGGCGCTCGCCAAGGACCTGCCGGGCACCTGGGAGCACCAGCGCCGCCACGACTGGCGGCCCCGTGACAGCGAGCGGATCGGCGGCCGCACCGTGCTGGTGTGGGGCACCGGCGCCATCGGCCGGGCGACCGCCCGGCTGCTGCGGGCGGCCGGGATGCGGGTGTCCGGCGCCGGGCGCACCGCCCGCGCGGACGACGCCGACTTCGGCACCGTGCACGGCCCGGCGACCCTGCGTGGCGCCCTGGCCGAGGCGCATTACGTGGTGCTGGCGGCGCCGCTGACCCCGGACACCCGGGGCATGGTCGACGCCTCGGTGCTGGCGTCGATGCGGCCGGGGGCCCGGCTGGTCAACGTCGGCCGGGGCGCTCTGGTCGACGAGGAGGCGCTGGTCGCGCACCTGGCGGAGGGGAAGCTGGCGGGCGCCGCGCTGGACGTGTTCCGGCGCGAGCCGCTGCCCGCCGGCTCACCGCTGTGGGACATGCCCGGGGTGATCGTCTCCCCGCACACCGCGGGCGAGGTGACGAGCTGGCGTGCCGACCTCGCCGACCTGTTCCTGGACAACCTCCGGCGCCGGCTGGCGGACCGGCCGCTGCGCAACCTCGTCGACAAACGCCGCGGGTACGTGCCGGCGCCGCCCCCCGGTTCCGACGGGGGGTGACGGCGGCCCGGCGGGGGGTCAGGGCGAATCTGCGAACCGCTCGACGACGAACCGCCGGAAGCGCTGGGCCGGCAGGGCCGGCACGTGGTCGCCGTGCCAGGCCAGGCCGATCGTGCGGAAGGCGTCCTCGTCGGAGAGCGGGACGAGCACCAGGTCCTTCGGCGGCGTCACGTGCGGCCCTCCCGGTACCACCGCGACGCCGAGGCCGCTCGCCACCAGCCCGTGGATGGTGGCGATCTCCGCGCTCTCCAGCACGACGGCCGGCGTGAGCCCCCGGCGCCGGAACATCGCGTCCATGGTCTGGCGCAGCCCGAACTCGGACTGCATCGCCACGAACCGCTCGTCCGCGGCCTCCGACAGGCGGACGGCCGTCCGGCCTGCCACGGGGTGGTCCGCCGGCACGGCGAGCACGAGGGGCTCGTCCAGCAGCGGCTGCCAGGCGACCAGGGGATCCGCCGGGCGCGGGCTGGTCAGCACCAGGTCCGCCGTGTCCTCGCACAGCGAGCGCGCGACCCGGTCCGCGGAGTCCTGGTGCAGGACGAAGCGCACCAGCGGATCGAGCCGCCCGAAGTCGCCGAGCAGCTCGGGCACCAGCCAGGTGCCCAGGGAGTGCAGGAAGGCCAGCCGCAGCGTCCCTTCCTGCGGTGCGCGCAGCGTCGCGATGACGTCGGTGGCCCGGTCGATCTCGCGCAGCGCCCGGTCGGCGTGCGCGAGGAACACCTCGCCGTACGCGTTCAGCCACAGCCGTTGACTGCGCCGGTCGAACAGGGGCACGCCGACCCGGCGTTCCAGCCGCTGCAGCGCCCGGGACAGCGTCGGCTGGGTGATGTGGAGCAGTTCCGCGGCCCGTGTCGCGTTCTGGGTCCGGGCGAGCACGAGGAACCAGCGCAACTCGTCGATGGTCACCCGCGCGACTATACGCCCCACGTATGACCCCACTTGGATCCGGTAATTTCCGGGTGCCGGGGGCGGACCCCAGACTGAGGTGGCGATCGGCGAGAAGTGCGAGAAGGACAGGAAAGGGAGGGGTCATGGCGGATCGGGACGGTCTGGAGAAGATGGTCTCGGGATGGTCGCCCGGGGAGGTACGGACGACCGACATCATCGACCCGTGGCGGGTGGCGGCCTTCTCGGCGCTGCTGGACCTGCCCGGCACCGCGGCGGCGGAGGGCGAGCCACTGCCGCCGCTGTGGCACTGGTTCTCCTTCCTCGACTGTCCCCGGCAGTCCGAGCTGGGCGAGGACGGGCATCCGGCGCACGGGCACTTCATGCCACCCGTCCCGGACCGGCGGCGCATGGTCGCGGGCGGACGGCTCACCGTGCACCGGTCCCCGTGGGTCGGGGCCGAGGTCACCCGCCGGTCCCGGCTGCACGACGTCCGCGTCAAGCGGGGCCGCAGCGGGGAGATGGTGTTCGTGACGGTCCGCCACACCCTCCACCGCGGTGACGAGCTGCTCGTCACCGAGGAGCACGACGTCGTCTACCGGTCGCAGCCGGCCGGGGCACCACGGGCGGCGGCAGCCGCACCCGGCTCGGACGCGGCCCCCGACGAGGAGCCGCGCCCCGACTGGAACCTGGCGCTGACACCGGACGCGGCCACCCTGTTCCGGTTCAGCGCGCTCACCTACAACACCCACCGGATCCACTACGACGTCCCCTACGTCACGCAGGTGGAGGGCTATCCGGGGCTCGTCGTGCACGGGCCGCTCCTCGCCCTGCTGGCGCTCGAGCTGCCACGGCGGTTCGCCCCGTCCCGGCCGGTGGAGACGTTCACGTACCGGCTCCAGCGGCCCGCGTTCGCGGGCGCCGAGATCGCGGTACGCGGCTGGTCCGACGCCGGCGGCCGGGAGGCGCTGCTCGCCGTGGGCGAGGCCGGCAAGGCCGCCTCGGTCCGGGCTGGCGTACGCTTCGGCAGAGTATGAACGAATCCGCTCATCCTGGCCGGTTTCATGATTCCGTCCCGGGGGGGGTCGCCGCGGTCACCCGCCGCGGCTATCGTGGAGCCGCAGCCTCCGCACCGCGCGGCGCACCGCCGCTCCCGGCCCTCACCGCCCGCCGGCGGCCTTCCCGGACGCGAGAGCTGCCGTCTTCCGGCCGCACCGTGATCCCGACGCCGATCGGATGGGCCGGACCGTCGAGAAAGTGGTGATCGGCCGCCGTGGAACTGCACTCCTTGCTGGACCACCCCGACTTCGGGCTGCGTCAGCTGACCGGTGGCGCCCCCGGCCCGGGCGCCGAGGTCCGGGGAGCACACGTGCTGGAGGTGGCGGAACCCCTGCGCTGGGTGCCACCCGGCTGGATCATCCTGACCACCGGTCTGCGCCTGCTGCGGCGGCCCGAGGAGCAGCGGCGGCTGATAGCCGACCTCTCCCGGGGTGACATCGCCGCGCTCGGCTTCGGCGTGGGCGTGGTGTTCGAGGACGTGCCGAGCGCCCTGATGGAGGAGGCGCACAAGCGGCGGTTCCCCGTCTTCTCCGTGCCCGAGAAGACCTCCTTCCGCGACCTGGTGCGCTTCGTGGACGGGGAACTGCTCAACCAGGAGTCGCACGTCCTGCGCCGCACGATCGGCGTCCGGGACCGGATGATCGAGGCGATGGGCGATCCGGAGCCGGAAGCCGCCCTCGTGCGGCGGGTGGCCCAGTCCCTGCGCTGCGCGGTGACCGTGTTCGACCGGCTGGGGAACGTGGTGGCCGCCAGCCACCGGGAACACACCGCGGACCAGTGGCGGCACATCACGGAGCGCTGCCGGACGCCGGTCCGCGATCCGCTGCCCACCGGGCAGGTGCAGGCCGTGCGCGTCCTGGTGGAGGACACCCCGGTGCGCTGGCTCGCCGCCACCTCGGGCCCCACCTCCCTGGAGTACGTGTCGGTGGAGCGCGCGCTGCGCGACGGCGCCCTGCTGCTGGGCGCGCTGCACCGGATGCGCCGCCACGAGGTGCTGGCGCTGCGGACCCGGCGGGCCTGCCTGCTGCGGGAGATCCTCGGCCTCGGTGAGGACCGCGGTGCCGGTGCCGCGGCGGAGCGTGAGCTGACCGAGCGGGCGCTGGACCTGGGTGTCGACATCGCCCGTCCCGACTGTGCCGCGCTGGTGCTGGCCGATCCGGGGGGCCGGGCGCTCGGCAGCGACATCGCGGACGACGTCGACCGGGAGCTGTCGCTGGCGGGACGGGCCGCGCTGGTCGCCGTGGCCGAGGGACAGGTCGTGGTGGTGCTGGGCGGGCCCGGGGCGGTCGACGCGGTGACCTCGCTGCCCGCGGCCGGGTCCCTCGCCGTCGGGGTCGGTGCCGAGGCGCGGGGAGCCGCGGGCCTGGCCCGGTCGTGGCGCGAGGCCCGGCTGGCCTGTGCCCGGGCCCGCCAGCAGGCCGGGCACGGCGGATCCGCGGTGGTCCGGCAGGAAGAGCTGGGCCTGGTGGACTGGATGACGCTCCAGCTCGGCGTGGAACAGCTTCAGCCGAGGGCCCGTGCCCTGCTCGCGCCGCTGCTGAAGGACGGGCAGCTGCTGGAGACCCTGCGGCACTACCTCGCCACCAACCGCAACGCCTCGCAGACCGCGCGCGATCTGCTCCTGCACAAGAACACCCTGGGGTACCGCCTGCGCAGGATCGAGCAGCTGCTCTCGGTGGACCTGAACAACGCCCGCGACCTCACCGAGGTGCAGGTCGCCCTCACGGTCCTGGACAGCTGACGGCGGTCGCCGCCCTGCGGGCCTGCGCGGCGCGGTGCCCCTCGTGCACAACTCGGCGTCCGCAGCCTGTGAACTCCGCCCAACGACCCGGTCCGTGATCACTGCCTACGCTCCTCGCGTCACTGTGACGACACCCGCAGCCCGAGGAGGAACCGTGTCCTCAGACCTCGTCAGCCGAGAACCTACGGCTGACCGTCTCCGCTCCGCCGTCCCCGGCCCCAGGTCGGCCGAGCTCGACCGCAGACGCCATGCCGCCGTCTCCTCGGGAGTCGGCGTCCTGCTCCCGGCCTACGCCGACCGCGGCGAGGACGGCCTGCTCGTCGACGTCGACGGCAACCGGCTCATCGACCTGGCCTCCGGCGTGGCCGTGACCACGGTCGGCAACCGCAACCCCCGGGTCGTCGCCCGGGTCCGTGCCCAACTCGACCGGTTCACCCACACCGGCTTCTTCCTCACCCCGTACGAGAGTTACGTCGAGGTGGCCGAGGAACTCAACCGGCTGACGCCCGGCACCCACGAAAAGCGCACGGCACTGTTCAACTCGGGGGCCGAGGCGGTGGAGAACGCGGTGAAGATCGCCCGGGTGGCCACCGGCCGGCGGGGTGTCATCGCCTTCGACCACGCCTTCCACGGGCGGACCAGCCTGACCATGGCGCTCACGGCGAAGAACCAGCCGTACAAGGCCGGGTTCGGTCCCTTCGCCGGCGAGGTGCACCGGGCCCCGATGGCCTACCCCTACCGCTGGCCCTCCGGCCCCGACCGCGCGGCGGAGGAGGCCTTCGCGGCCTTCCGGACGATCGCGGAGAAGCAGGTCGGGGTCGAGAACACGGCCGCGGTGATCCTCGAACCCGTCCAGGGCGAGGGCGGCTTCGTCGTGCCGGCCCCCGGCTTCTTCCGGAGGGTCGCCCAGTGGTGCGCCGACCACGGCGCCGTCTTCATCGCCGACGAGGTGCAGACCGGGATGTGCCGTACCGGCGACTGGTTCGCCTCGGCGTACGAGCAGACCGTGCCCGACCTGGTCACCACGGCCAAGGGACTGGCCGGCGGACTGCCCCTGTCGGGCGTGACCGGGCGGGCCGAGCTGATGGACTCGGTGGGCCCGGGCGGGCTCGGCGGCACCTACGGCGGCAACCCGCTGGCCTGCGAGGCGGCCCTCGGTGCCATCGAGGCCATGGAAGAGGGCGAGCTGTGCGTGCGCGCCCGGGAGATCGAGGCGGTGTTCCGCACCCGCCTGGGCGAGATCGCCGACCGGCACGCAAGCGTGGGCGAGGTGCGGGGCCGCGGCGCCATGATGGCGCTGGAGCTGGTGGAGGACCCCGAGACCCGCAAGCCCGCCGCCGGTCTGACCCGCCGGATCCAGCAGTACTGCCTCGACGCCGGCGTCCTGGTGCTCACCGCGGGCACCTTCGACAACGTGCTGCGTTTCCTGCCGCCGCTGGTGATCGGTGACGACCAGCTGGAGCGGGGCCTCACCGTGCTGGGCGAGGCGTTCGACGCCCTCGCCTGACGCCACAGCCGTACCAGAGGCCGTGCCGGGCGAGGCGTTCGACGCACTCGCCTCACGCCACAGCCGTGCCAGAGGCGGCCGGCCGGTCCCCCGTACCCCACCATCATGCCGAGAAAGTGAGACCCGATGAACATCGCCCCGGAGCCCAAGGGTTTCTGGATCGGGCGCCGCGAGGCGACCTCGACCGAGACCTTCGAAGTGCGTTCGCCCTACGACGACAGGCTGGTCGCGCGGGTCGCCGTACCCACCGACGAGCAGGTGGAGGAGGCCGTGGCCGCCGCGGCCGCCGCGGCCCGCCCGGCTCGTGAACTGAGCGCCCATCAGCGTGCCGCGGCCCTCGACCACATCTCCCGCCGGCTGACCGAACGGGCCGAGGAGATCGCGCAGATCATCACCGCGGAGAACGGCAAGCCCATCGCCTGGGCCCGCGGCGAGGCCGCACGGGCCGCCTCGACGTTCCGCTGGGCGGCCGAGGAGGCCCGGCGGTTCTCCGGTGAACTGCAGCGTCTGGACACCGACGCGGCGTCCGGCGGCCGCCTGGCGGTGACGCGCCGCTTCCCGATCGGGCCCGTGCTGGCGATCGCCCCCTTCAACTTCCCGCTCAACCTGGTCGCCCACAAGGTCGCCCCGGCCCTCGCGGTGGGCGCTCCCGTGCTGGTCAAGCCGGCCTCCGTCACTCCCCTGTCCGCCTTGCTGCTCGGCGAGATCATCGCCGAGACGGACCTCCCGGACGGCATGGTCAGCGTGCTTCCGCTCTCCGGACGCCGCACCGGCGACCTGGTCACCGACCCACGGCTGCCGGTGATCTCGTTCACCGGGTCGGAGCCGGTCGGCTGGGGCATCAAGCAGCAGGCGTGGAACAAGCACGTCACCCTCGAACTCGGCGGTAACGCGGCGGTCGTCGTGCACGACGACTGGACCGACCTGAAGGCGGCCGCCGAACGCATCGCGCTGTACGGCACCTGCCAGGGCGGCCAGGTCTGCGTCAGCGTCCAGCGGGTCCTGGTGCACGAGCGGATCGCCGAGGAGTTCACCGGGCTGCTCACCGACGCGTTCCGGACCCTCGGCCAGGGCGACCCGCTGAGCGACGGCGTGCAGGTCGGCCCCGTCATCGACGAGGAGAACGCGGCCCGCATCGAGTCCTGGATCGAGGAGGCCGTGGGCGCCGGGGCCGAGGTGCTGCACGGCGGCGGCCGCAAGGGCACCTCGGTGGAGCCGACGCTGCTGCGCGACGTCCCGGCCGGCACCCGGCTCGCCGAGGAGGAGGCGTTCGGACCCGTCGTCGAGATCAGCGCCTACCGCGACCTCGACGAGGCACTCGCCCGCGTCAACTCCTCCCGCTTCGGGCTCCAGGTCGGCGTCTACACCACCAGCGTCTCCCACGCGTTCCTGGCCCACCGCGAGATCGAGGCCGGCGGCGTGCTCATCGGAGAGGTCCCGACCTGGCGGGCCGACCAGATGCCCTACGGCGGCACCAAGGCCTCCGGGGTGGGCCGCGAGGGGGTGCGCTACGCCATGGAGGACATCACCGAGAGCCGTCTGCTCCTGCTGACGGGGCTGGCCCTGTGACGGGACGGCCAGGACCGCCGCAGAGACCGGGAAGACCGACACGACAGGGAACGCAGGAGAGATGACAGAGCAGTTGAAGATCGCGGTGGTGGGCGGTACGGGCCCGCAGGGGCGGGGCCTCGCCTACCGGTTCGCCCTCGCGGGGCACGCGGTGACGATCGGGTCCCGCTCGGCCGGACGGGCCGGCGAGACCGCGGACGCCATCGGGGCACGCCGGCCGCCCGGCCGGGTCGACGCGGCCGACAACCTCGCCGCCGTGCGGGGCGCGGACATCGTCCTGCTGGCCGTCCCCCACGCCGGGCACGACGACCTCGTCTCGGCACTGGGCCGGGAGCTCGACGGAAAGATCGTGATCAGCTGCGTCAACCCGCTCGGCTTCGACGAGCGCGGCCCCTACGGTCTCGACCTGGAGCGCAGCGCGGCCGAACAGGCGCAGCTGCTGGTGCCGCGGGCCCGTCTGGTCGGGGCCTTCCACCACCTCGCCGCCGCGTCGCTGTGGGCCGGCGGTGAACCGCTGGCCCACGAGGACGTGCTGGTGTGCGGCGACGACCGGGAAGCCACCGCGGTCGTCGCCGGCCTCGCCGGGGCGGTGACCGGTCACCCGGGCATCGACGTCGGGCCGCTGCGCCTGGCCCGCCAGCTGGAGCCGCTCACCGCCGTGCTGATCAGCGTCAACCGGCGCCACAAGGTCCGCTCCGGCCTCCGCCTCGTGGGCCTGCCCCGCGGCACCGCCGCCTGACGGTCACCGCACGCCTGACACTCACCTCGGCGACGCCACGGCGTCTATCCCCAGCGTCCGTATCGCCAGCCAGAGACCGGCCCGCAGGTCGGCGTCGTCGAGGTCCCCCTGCAGCAGAGTCCGGATCCGCTCCAGCCGCCACCGCAGCGTGTTGCGGTGCACCGCGAGGTCACGTGCCGTGGCCTCGCCGTTGCCGTTGTTGGCCAGCCACGCGTACAGGGTGTGCAGGGCGCTGGACTGCTGACGGTCCGGCAGGGCCAGCAGGGGACGCAGCAGTTCGGTGGCCCAGGCCACGTGCGCGGAGTCGTGTGTCAGCGGAATGTAGGCGTGGTCGAAGTTCGCCTCCAGATCCACCAGGTGTCCCGGCGCCGCGCTCCTGGCCGCGGTCGACGCCCTGCCCAGCACCTCGGCCAGCGACGTGCTCTGGAAGGCGACCGCGGTGGCCCCGGTGAGCGAGTCGTCCGCCCGCAGCCGCTCGGCCAGCCAGCCGGCCGACCACGCGTTCTGTTCCGCCAGCACGACCAGACAGCGGTCGTCGTGCAGCGCGGTGAACTGACGTGCTCCCGGCGCCACCTGGGCCTCGTACTTCTCCAGCAGGTCGAACAGGTCGCTCCTGCCCTGGACCACCGTGACCCGCAGCGGGAACCGCGGCAGGTCCAGCCCCGTCTCGTAGCCGAGCCGTGCCGCCAGGTCGTAGTGGCCCGACAGGGCGGTGCCCAGCAGTGCGGAGCGCACGTCGAGCCGCGCCCACAGCGCCTGCCGCTCCCGGTCGGCGTTCATCGCCAGCAGGAGCACCGCCGTCTTGAGCACATGCTGGTCGTGCGCGGTGAAGGCGGTGGGGCGCCGGACCACCAGTTCCCCGCGCGGCTTGCCGCCCACCACGATCGGCAGCACGAGGACGCGCTGGCTCGAGGTGTCCTGGACCGCCGCCTGCCAGCCCTCCGACGCACCCCGGGGCCGGCGGTGCCCGGCCAGCCACGACCGGAAGTCCTCACCGCCGGGTGAACTCCAGGCGAGGATCCGCCCGTCGGCGTCCACCCAGCCGGCGTCGGCGCCCAGGGCCGCCGCGATCCGGTCGAGCAGCAGCCGGGGTCCCGCGCCGTCGGCCGCGGCGGCCAGCAGGGACTCGCTGGCCTGCAACGAGCCGCGCAGCGACTGCTGTTCGTCGCGCATGGCCGACTTCCACACCGCTCGTTGCACCAGGCTGAACGGCGTGGCCGCGGGCACCGCGAGCACCGGCAGGCCGACCTGGTCCGCGGCGGCGGTCAGCTCCGGGGGCACCTCCCCGTGCAGGATGCCCACACCGAACCCGATCCCGGCGGCCCGGGCCGCGTGCAGCCGGCGGACGTAACCGCCGGCCGCCTCCGGCACGGCCGGGTCCAGCCACATGCCGGTGGTGAGCAGGAACTGGTCGGGCTCCAGCCAGGGCGTGGGATCCGGCTGCTCGGAGGCGTGCGCGCTGCGCAGGCTCCTGCCCAGCCCGGCGGACCCGGCGACGACGGACAGCTCCAGTCCCGGTTGGCGGGAGAGCCAGTTGACGGTCAGTTCTGACATGCCGGTCACCTCCGTGCGGTGTTGTGGTGGGCTGCGCGGCGCACGGCGCGGGGCGACCGCCCGCGTGCGCTGGCCAATCTGCATAGGCCGGCCGGTCGATCGGTGCACATAGACCATGCCGTTCGCGCCACTGCGGCTCGAACAATGCCCGTCACCAAGGGAAACCCCTGAACACCCCGAACAAAGGAGTAGGGATGTCCACATCCGACGTCGCCGTCCCGGCGGCCCAGGTGACGGAGGCCGACGACCCCCGTGTGGTGAAGGAGGCCGTGACCGAGGACTACTCCCGACACGTCGTGCCGGAGACGGCGAGGTCGGGCCGGTGGAGCCTCGCGATGGCCTGGTGGGCCCTGTTCAGCGCCATGTTCTGGCTCTACATCGCGGTGTCCGTCGCCCAGGCGGTGGGCAGCCGCGACGCGATCATCGGCATGGTGCTCTCGGTCGGCGTCTACGGGCTGGTCAACAGCGTCCTGACCCGGCACGCGATCCGGAACGGGATCACCGTCTCCCTGCTGTCGCGGCGCATCTTCGGCAACCTCGGCGCGGCCATCGCCCCGCTGCTGTTCGCCGCGACAGCGGTGTACTACGCGGTGTTCGAGGGCTCCATCATCGCCGTGGCCCTGCAGAAGTACTTCGCGCCCGGCAGTGACATCCGGCTGTGGTACCTGGTGGTGGTCGTGTACGCGATGCCCCTGGTCATCGGCGGGGTGCAGGTGTGGCTCGACAAGCTCAACGGCTTCCTGCTGCCCTTCTACGTGATCGGCCTGGTCTACATCGTCATCGCGGCCGGCCAGCAGCACGGCTTCTCCGGCGGCTTCCTGCACATCCCGTCGCCCGGAGCGGCCTCCGTCCCGGGCTGGATGTGGTCGTTCTGCATCTACATGGGCGTGTGGATCATGATGATGTACACCGTCGACTACGCCCGGTTCGGGAAGAAGGAGGACGCCACCTTCCACGGCGTCGTGACCTTCGGCTACGTCTTCTACGCGGCGACCTTCCTCGTCAACGGCCTGGTCGGCCTGTTCGTCATGAACACCGTCTACCCCAAGCTCGCCGCCAGTGAGGTCGGCCTCGTGGACGCCATCCTCCAGGTGAGCGGCTTCGTGGGCCTGCTGGTCGTCTTCATCAGCCAGACCCGCATCAACACGGCCAACTACTACCTGGCCTCGACCAACCTGGAGGCGTTCGCGGCCCGCTACCTGAGACTGCGCTGGCCCAGACTGGCCTGGGTGGGCATCACCGGCGCCCTCGTCTACCTGCTGATGCTGACCGACGTGCTGTCGTACCTGCTGCGCGCCCTGGCCTGGCAGGGCGTGGCCGTCGTGGCCTGGGTGGCGATCGCGCTCACCCATCTCGCGCTGGCACCGAAGGACGCGCACGGCGTGGTGGAGTTCCGCCCCGGCCGGGTCGGCAGCTTCCTGCCCGGCCTCTGGGCGATCCTGGTGGCGACGGCCGTCGGCATCTGGATCACCGAGGAGGGGACGCCGGGTTCCTGGTACGTGCTGACGGCGCCGCTCATCACGTTCGCACTGGCCGCGGGCGGGTACGCCGCCGTGCTGCGGCTGGGCGGGGGCGGGCTGCTCAAGCGCGTGCACGACCCCCGGGACGAGGTCGACGACGTGTGGGGGCAGAGAGTGCGGTGTCATGTCTGTGACCGCTCCTACACGGCAGTGGAGATGGATCGTGACCCCTCGGCGGGACAGGACCTGATCTGCGCCGCGTGCGCGGAAGGCAGTACCGCCTTCCTCACCTCGGTACGCACGGAGTCGCAGTCCCTGAGGGGCTGAGCGCCCGAAGGCGCGGCGGGGGCTGGAGCGTCCTGGTGCGCGGCCCCGCCACGACGGTGACCGACCCCGACGCCGTACGCCGC
>NZ_JBEXLP010000052.1:0-51867 GCF_040610035.1 Streptomyces sp. NPDC004542 | reverse complement strand
GGTAGGTCTCAGCCGGATCCGCCTCGGCCGCTCCGGACGTGCGTACCGAGAGCCCGGCCGCCGGGGGCGGTCCGCGTCCCGGTGCCGAGCGGACCGAGGTGAGGGACCCGGCGTCCGGCCCGGCCGACCGGGACGGTGCGCGGGCTGATCACGGCCCGGCGTCCGACCGGCCCTCCCCGGCGCAGCACCGCGCGGCGCATGACGGGGACCGGACGCCGTCGCAGGCCCACGACGGCGTCGGCGGCCCCGACGATCCGCCCTCTCCCGCCCCCCACACGGGCGACGGTGGACCCGACACGGTCGTCCACACCGGCGCCGCCGGACGTGACGAGCCGTACGTGTTCCACGGCGACGACCCGGCCCGCGCCCAGCGGTGGGGGGAGGAGCAGCAGCGGCTGGTCGACGCGCACCGGGGCCGGTTCGAGGAGGAGCAGGACCGGTTCCGGCAGCAGCAGGAGGCCGACCGCCGGGTCGAGGAGGCGTTCGCCGGGCGGCTGGCGGATCCCGACCCCGTCTTCCGGGGGCCCGACGACATCGACGCGATCCGCCTGCGGATCACCGAGGCCGAACACCTGAGTGCGGTCGAGGAGCGCACGGCGCTCACGCAGGACGCCGGCGGCGGCACGGCGCGCAGCGAGCCCGGTGCCGGAGCGGAAGGCCCCGGACGGGGCGAGGTCACGCCGGAACTCGTGGAGCAGGTCCGCCACGAGTGGCTGCAGGAGGTGAAGTCCCGGTTCGACGAGCGCTGGCAGGAGTCCTACGCCGAGTACCGGCGGGGTGAGATCTCCCGCTCGGAGTTCGCCGAGAGGTTCGACCGGCTCTCCGCGGGCCTGCACGACGAGATCGAACTGTCCGCGGCCGCCCATGTGGCCCGGCGGTCGGCGCTGGAGGTGTTCGACCGCGAGTCCGGTCCGGGGCGGCATGTGCTGTCGCCGGAGGATCTGCTGCGGGTCCGTGAGGAGTTCGCCGCCGCCGCCGTCGGCGAGGTGCACCGCGCGGCCGAGGGCCTGTGGCAGGACGGCGAGCGCGTCGACGGCTTCGACTGGTCACACCTGTACCGCGCTTACGACAGCGGGTTGCGGGACCTGACCCAGGGCCTGCGCACGCGGCTGGAACTGGCGGCCGCGGCCGCCGACATGTTCGACGGCTTCGGCTTCCCGGACAGGAGTGCGGACGCGGGCACGGACGCGCCGTGGCTGGCCGGGACCCGTGCGGACTTCCACAGCGAGTTCGAGGCGGCGACCCGGACGCTGCCCGGTGGGGACGGCACGCCGACCCGCCTGATGGACCACGACCAGTGGCTGGCCCAGCGCCGCTCGCTGGAGGGCCCGTTGGAGGCGTTCCGTGACCGGTGGGAGGCACGGCTGCGGGCGCGGGCCGTCGAGGAGCAGCTGAAGGCGGACACCGGGCGCCAGGTGGAGGCCCTGCGTGCGCAGTGGCAGCGGTCCACCCGGCACGACCTGGCAGATGCGGCCGCGGTCGACACCGAGGCGGTGATCGCCTCGCACCGCGCCGATCTGGCGGCCGAGGGGGAGAGGTTCCTGGCGGGACGGCAGCCGGGGACGCTGACCCGTGCGCAGTGGGAGGACCACGCCGCCCGGCTGCGGACCGCGCAGGAGGGACTGGCCGGTGAGCTGCCGGCGCGACTGGAGTACCAGGTCGGGCTGGACCGTGCCCGGGCCGAGGCCGACCTGCTGTTCGACCGGCTCCAAGCGGAGGGGCCCGGCGCCCAGCGGGCCCGCGAAGGGCTCCGGGAGGACGTCACCCGGATCTTCGAAGGCCTCGCGGGCCGGACGGAGGACGGTGACTGGGGGCTGGACCGGGTCGCGGCGGGCCAGGACCGCTTCTTCCGCGAACACCTGCCGGTGCTGGAGCAGTCCCTGCCGGACCGGCTGCGGTTCGAGTGGGGCATGGAAGGCGCGCTGCGCGACGGCGGCGTGGCCTTCCACCGGCTGTCCGGGCCCCGGCTGGACGAGCTGACCGAGCGGCCGGAGCGCTCCTACACGGTCACCGAGGAGACCTTCGACCGGCTGGCGGACGACTTCCGAGGTGACTGGGCCGGCCGCTACCACGACATCTACGGCCCCTCCGACCGGGACCTGCGCGGCTGGCTGGAGAGGGAGAAGGAGCGCGGCGACGCGTTCGGCAGCACCGTGCGCGCGGAGTGGGAGGCCGACAGGGCCGAACTCCAGGCGCCGCGGGACGCCGCCACGCGCGAGCGCGCGCGGGCGCGGAGCGAGCAGTGGCGGCAGCAGGTGGCCGCCAACTTCCACGGCATGCTGGGCAAGGGCGCGGTCCTGGAGAACCTGACCCGCGACGTGCAGATCCCCCAGGGCGAGATCCGTTCGGCGGGGGTGTCAGGCGACTACCAGCGGGAGCTGTCGAACCTGCGGTCCTGGTTCTCCCAGGAGTGGGACGCCGCCGCCCGCACCCCCTCACCGGACGGCGAGACGGCGGTGCGCGCCGCGCTGACGGACGAGGCACGACAGCGCTGGCAGGAGCTGAGCGAGCGGACCCGGGCGCAGGACGAGGCGGTCCGGGCCTGGCAGCGAGACCCGCGGTGGACGCTCGACCTGGCCCGGATGGAGGTCACCCGGGCCGGCCACGAGCCCTTCGAGTCCGCGCTTTCGGACGGCGCGGTCCGGGCGGCCGGGGACGGCACGGGCGGCGGACAGCTCCAGGTCCAGCAGCTCATCGCCCGCGAGGAGACGCAGGCCCCGACCACCGCGTCCGCCACTCCCCGGCCGGCGGTCCCGCGCACCGAGGGACTCCCGAACCGGCCGTCCGCTCTCGAGGGCCTGACCGGGCTGCGGGAGAGCGCGCAAGCGCGGGACCGGGCGTACGGGGAGTTCGAGGCCCGGCTGGCCGAGTTCCCCGAACTGCGCGATGAGCAGGCGATGGGACGGGTCGCCGCCACGCGTGAGGCGTTCGCCGATGCCTGGACCGGGGACCGTACCGCCACGGGTCCCGGTGCACTGACCGCCGCACGCAGCACGGCCCTGGCGGACCTGACCGCGAACCTGACGTCCGTCCGCGAGCGGCTGGCCGCCGGGGCGCAGGCGGCGGAGGTCTTCCGCCGGGACGTCGTCTCGACGCTCGCGGGTACCCGGGACGGCGCGGTGTTCGCCGCCTCGCCGCAGGCGGCCGCGCTGGCGGAGGAGTTCGAGCGGACGGCCGCCGAGGACCCGTCGGTCGCCCCGGCCGCCCTGGCGCAGGAGTTCGGGCAGCGGTACGCCGAGGCGCACGCCGCGTGGACCGCCGAGCAGCAGTCCCGCACCGCCTTCGACGCCGCCCTCGCCGGCCGCGGGGACGGGCGTGCCGACCTGAGCGACGGCCCGGCACAGTGGACCGGCCCGGCCCGCCGCTGGTACGCCGGACAACTGGCCCTGCTGCGGCAGGGTTACGTCACCGACCGCGCTGAGGCCCTGACCGTCGCGGACGGCACCGAGCGCCAGGAGCGGCTGCGGCGGCTGGACGAGGACATGCGTGAGGCCGCGCGGTTCCACCAGCGGCGGGCCCTGTCGGCGGTGGCCGCCAACTCCCGACTCGCCGAGCACACCGCCCGGTTCACGGCCGAGAGGGCCTGGGACCACGACCTGACGGCCTGGTACGAGGAACGGCGGCGGGCACTCGCCGCGCCCCTGACCGACCGGCTCGACCTGGCCGCCCCGCAGGCCCGCGACCGGGCCCTGGCCCGGTACGACGCCCAGGCCGCCGCGCTGCACGCGGTCGCCGAGACCCGCCACCGGGCCCGCCAGGACCTCGCCCGGCTGCTCGATGACTCCGTCCAGGACACGGTGACGCTGTCGCACGCCGCCACCGCCGACTGGGCCAGGCGCCGCATCGCCGAGCTGCGCGACGCCCACCTGGACACCACCCGGGCGGCCGGGGACACCGCCCTGCCGGCGGAACTCCTCGCCCCGCACCCGCAGCCCGCCGCCCAGGACGACTGGCGGGTCCCGGCCTGGGAGGAAGCCCAACGGGAACTGCACCGCCGCTACGCCGACCTGCTGGCGCAGGACCGCGCCGAGGACGCCGCGGCCGCCGCCGACGGCGAAGGACAGGCCGCCGCCGCGGCGCAGGAGCAGCAGCCGGACGCCTTCGACGAGGCGTTCCGCCAGTGGGCTCGGGAGCAGGCGCCCACGCTGTCCGAGGAGCGGCTCGCCACCGTCAGGGAGCGGGTCCGGGAGAGCACCGGGCGCTTCACCGAGGTCACCTCCCCCCTGACGCAGGACGGCCGGCTGCGGAACTCCTTCGCGCTGGAGGCGGCCCGCGAGGTGGCGCGCGTGCTCGGCGACGAGGCGTTCGACCGCGCCTTCCGGCAGTGGGGCACACGGCTGTCCGACGCCTGGCGCAACCGGCTGACCGAGGCCGCACCGGCGCCGTTCGAACTGGTGCTGGACCTGGCCGAGGCGGTGCACGAGCGGGCCGCCGCGGACTTCCGGGACCGCTGGGAGGCGGCGCTCGACACCCTCCTCGTCTCCGGCACCGACCTGCGCACCGGCATGAACGACGTGCTGCGGCAGTCGGAGCGGCAGCTGCGCGCACTCGTCGCCGGCCTCGACGGCACCTTCGACCGGCACGCCCTGCTCCACGGCCAGCTCGCCCGCCTGGACGCGGTGTTCGAGGACGTGGCCGGCTCCTTCCACGACCGGCTCGACCCCAGGGGCCGCGACCTGCTGGCGGCCCTGGACGCCGAGAACACCGAGGTGTCCGAACCCGGCCGGGCCCGGGTGCTCGACGACGCCCGCCGCATCCTGCGGGAGGCGTTCGAGGAGGTCTTCCCCACCACGGCCTCCGTGGCCGGGCTGACCACCGGTGCCGCCCTCCCGCAGGCGTGGCAGGACCGGGTGCGCGACCTGCTGGCCGCGCTGCCGGGCCGACTGGCCCTCCAGGCGGCCCGCGAGACGGAGATCCTGCGCTCCCAGCGGGACGTCGAGGCCGCCGTCGACTCCTGGGCCGAACAGGGGCCCGGCGCGGGCCGCACCTTCCTCGACCGCTTCCCGGTCTCCTTCGGCCAGGTGCGTCCGATGCTGCGCCGCACCCTGGACGTCTCAGTGGCCGCCGCCGTCGACGACCGCTTCGAGGAGGTCTTCGGACTCGACGCCGTCCCCGCCGGCCCGTACGACGTCCAGGACCGGCTGGAGCGCTGGCGCACCGGATACGGCGAGCTGACCGCCGACGGGCGGCTGCACACCTGGCTCACCGTCCGGCACGCCCGGGACACCGTGACCGCCACCTCCGGGCGCCTGTTCGAGGAACAGCTCGACCGCTGGCGCGCGGCCCACGGCCACCGGTCGCTCTCCGAGGCCGACACCGCCCGCGCCCGGGCCGGACTGGACGAACGGCTGCTCGCGGCCTTCGACGCCCTGTTCACCGGCCGCGTCTCCACGCCGGACGAGCTGTCCGGCGCCACCCGGCAGTGGGACACCGTGCTCGCCGAGGCTGCCCGCACCCTGCCCGCCCACCTCACCTTCGAGTCCTTCACCGACGCCGCCCTGTACGACGCCGCCCGCTCCTTCCACACCCTGCGCCCGGACGACGGGACTGCCCGCGGGCGGTGGGTGGAACTCGCCGAGGACTTCCGTACCGACTTCCTGGCCGCGTACGAACTGCTGTGGGCGCCCGAGGCCCTTTCCACGTCCTGGGCCGACCACGAGGCTGCGTACACCGACGCCTTCACCGCGGGCCTGGACGCCGCTTCCCTGACGGCCACCCGGCCCGACAAGGGCAAGGGCCGGGCCGCCGGTGAGAGGCCCGCCGAGGCGTTGCCGCCGGAGCTGCGCGGACTGGACACCGGGCGGCTCGCCGCGTTGATCGCCAGGGCCGGCCAGCTGCTGCCGTCGAGGCCGGAGATCGGGCGGCGGCCCGAGAACGAGGAGACGCGGGAAGCACACCGCCGCCGCGTGCTCGACGTCGCCGCCGTCCTGCACACCCGCGACGAGGACGCGGCGCGGCACCGGGCCGCGGAACTGGGCGCGGACCCGGCAGCCACGGGCATCCGTGCCGGCGCACCCACAGGCTCCCGGCACGGCCGCGCCGGGCAGGCGCAGGAAGCCGGACCCTCGTCGTCCTCCCGGGGAGAGCCGCGACAGCAGTCGGACGACGGACCCGGCGCGGTCGAGGAGGACCGGCCGGCCGGAGCAGCGCGCTCGGTGAGGCGTTACCTCACCTTCGAGCAGCAGTTGCAGGAGGCGCGTCAGTTCTACCTCCAGCACCAGCACCTCGAAGTCCATACCAAGGACGGCGACAAGACCATTGCCCTTGGTACCTACATCAACTATCTGCGCGCCAAGGACTTCGCGACCTTCGACCAGGAGAAGGTCGACGCGTGGAACTCGATCGGAATGCGCTGGGGCACCCCGACGGCCCTGCGGGCTGCCGAGGCGTATCTGGCGGGCCGTGGGATCACGGGACAGCAGCTTGACGCGCCGCCGCCCGGGGCGGACGTACGCGCGGTACGGGTGGAGGGATGGCCGGCCACCTTCGACCTGGAACACTGGGGCCGCGTACTGCCCCTCTTCTACAACATCTACGAAAGGGACCGTGAAAAGATCCGCGCGGTGCTCGGGCCGGTCTGGGCCGCGAGTGTCCTGTCCGGAGAGGCCGCGCCCGCCGAGGGCTGGGGACAGGTGTGGGGCCGTTCGGTGCCCTCCGGAGCATCGACCACCACCGCCCCGGACTCCTTGACGACCAGCGAACGGTCCACTCTTTTCCGGCGAGTGGGGGCGCTTGGGGGGAATCGCCCGTATCCCCTGGTGTTCAGGCATGTGAACGAGATCGCTCGCCGGTGGCTGGGAAGGCGCCTGAGCATCGAGTTGCTCACTCGACTGAGCGGCGAGTACGCCCAGGAGGGGGTGTCCCGCCCCGCTGAAGGGGCGGCACCGCCGTTCGTCTTCGTGGACGGCGCGGGCGCAGCGCTCCCCTCGAGCCCTCGGGCGACCGCCTCAGGCACGGGCACCTCGGAAGGCCGGACGGAACGCGACCAGCTGTCCGACGCGGTCGGTCAGCCCACGGCCGGTGCCGACCGGTCCGCGGCGGACAGGAGACAGGATGCGGATGCGCAGCATCTGACGACAGCCCTCCCTCAGGCCGGGGCCGACGCCGACACCGAGGAGCGGTCCCGGGCCGAAGCCGACGAGATGGAGGAGCTGTTCGGTCCCAGCCCCGAGCCGGAGAGCGAAGCGCTCACGCCGGGAGCCCCGGGAGCGCCCATCGACGTGGACGCGCGCGAGTGGTCCGCCGGAATGGAGGAGCAGCAGGCGTGGCGGTCAAGGCTGTGGCAGTCCGGACCGCAGCCCCAGCCCTTTGTCCGCCCCTACTGGCCGGAGTACCCGACGCGGGATGAGCGGGACTCGCTCTTCGCGGACCTGCGCCGATCGCAGCCGACGACGTTCGGAACCGTCGCCGACCGGGTGTTCGACATGTCGGGTGTGCACCTCGGTGAAGCACAGATGGCAAGGCTGCACTGGGAGTATCACTGGGTGGCGCTTCCTCCCGCCCCCGCGGCTCCCGCCGAGACGGGGCAGAACCGGAAGTCCGTGGTCATATCGGGGAACGCGGAAGAGCACTGGGACGCCGCCCGGCGGCACTACGAGGCACATCAGCACCTGGAAGTGAGCAGGACAGCGGACCCGACGCTGGCCTTCTACGTGGATGGGCTGCGTCGCCGGCCGGGGATCACGGGCCTGTCCCAGGACGTCGTGAACGCGTGGGAGTCGGTCGGCATGCGGTGGTCGACCCGCCACGTGCTCGACGCCGTCAGGGCCTACCTGGGGGGCCGGGTGCCCAGCGCGCCGCTGCCCGACACGGAGATCCAGGCGGTCCCGGTGCCCGGACGACAGGTCACTGTGAACGTCGCCCACTGGATCAGCACACTGGCGCATGTCAAGTCCAACGTCCTGACGCACAGGGACAGGCAGGAGATGGCCGAGGTGTTCGGCGCCGTATGGGCCGAACACATCCTGCGCAAGACGCCGAGGCTGAGGCCGAGTACGAGCACGAGGCAGAGGCAGAGAGGGCGGGGGGTCGCCGCCGCGCCCGGTTCCTCGCGCACGGCCGGACAGCAGGCGGAGACCAGCGCGGATGCCGGCCGTGCCGAAGCCTCGTCGAGTGGCGCCGCTGGGGTGCGGGATGCGCTTGCCGGGTTGCCACCGAGGCAGTCACCAGGGCAAGCGGAGGAGTCGACGCAGCAGGGCCGGCCACCGCAACAGCCGCAGCCGGGGCCGTCCCAGGTGACGTCCCCTGGCGAGGTGACGTCTCCGGGCGTGGGCGAGGAAGTCGGAGTGGCCCCGGACGAGGACTTCACGTGGCTGGACGAGCCGTTGCGGGATGACGCCCTCGGCCTGACCGGCGAGGGTGCTCTCGGGCTGGAACCGCCGGGCGACGTCACGATGTCCGAGGCGCTCGGCGAAGCCGGGCTGCCCGATGACCTCCTTGCGCAGGCGCTGGGCGACTGGGACGCGGAGTACGGCTTCACGTACACGGAGCCGGACCTCTTCGGTCTCGAGCATGCGGGCGCAATGGACTGGGAGGCCGAACTGGCGGCGCTCGCCCAGTTCACGGCACCCGAACAGCAGCAGACCGCACTGCTCGGCGAGTCGTGGTGGTCGTCTTCCCCGAGCGGGCCGGACGCGTGGCAGTCCGCGGACCAGATCCCGTGGGACGACCCGCTGTGGGGCTTGGACGCCTCGTTCCCCGGTCTCCAGGACGGCGTGAACCAGGAAGGAACGGACGCCGGACCCTCCGTCCTGCCGCAAGCCGGGTGGCACCCGCAGGACTCGGGGTACAGCTACGACATACCCGGGGTGGCGACGGGCGACTCCGGGAGCTGGAACCCGTCTGAGCCGCTCGACGCCATGCAGCTCCGGCTGCGCGGGGAGTTCGGCGAGGACATCTTCGACGCCCTCGTGATCCAGGCGTCCGCCATCCTCCAGCCCGCCACGCTGATGGGGGGACACCCGTACGGCGACTTGCTGAGGGAGGCACAGCAGCGAGGGCTGCTGCTGATCGCGGAGACCCTCGGCCGGACGAACGACTTCGCCACGGCCATGGTGCTGGCCGACGAACTGGCGGCGCAGACGCCCGGGATCCGGATGGAGCCGCTGGACGCCGGTGCCTTCGGCGGGGCGCCTATGGAGCGGGAAGCCGACCCGTCGGCCCGCGAACTGCGGCGCCGTCTCGCCCTCGGCTTCGATGTCCGCCGGGGGCCGGGCCTGAACGGTGACCGGGACGCGGACGCGGTGGGGAGGATCCTCGGGCCGGACGTCTACGGGCAGCGGCAGGCCCCCCCGGCCCCCGCATTGCTGCACGGCTATGACTTCTCCCAGCTCAAGGCGGCCCAGCGCGCGGCGTTCTTCGCCGCCGTGGACCTGACCCGCCCGGCCCCGCGCGCCGAGGACGTGCGGCCCTCCGCGCTGCCGCGCCGGGCCGACTCCGTGGTCGAGTCGGCCCGGCGGTCGATGAGCCGCGCCACGCTCCCCGGCCTGCCGAAGGCCACCAGGATCGCCAAGCTCGTCCACGGCATCTGGCTCGGCGGACCGTTGCGGGACGAGGGTGCCACGGGCGGCTTCCGTGCGAACGTCGCCGCACTGGCCGCCGCGCAGCCCGACTTCACCGTCATCCTGTGGACCGACGTGCCGCGCGCCGACTTCGAGGCCGCCCGCGCCGCGGCGAAGCGGTCCGCGGACGCCTTGGACGCGGACCCCCGCCTCGGCGACGTGCTCGACATGCTGCACTGGGCCGCCGCCGCGCGGGTCGCCCTGGTCAACGTGGACGAGATCTTCTCCGCGGCCGCCCCCATGGAACTGGAGGGCATCTACAAGGCGGAGACCTCCCGGGGGACCGGCGCGGCGTACGCGGCCGCCAGCGACATCCTGCGCGTGGAGATCCTGGCCCGGTTCGGCGGTGTGTACAACGACCTGGACAACGTGGTCTCCGGCGACCTGGCCGGAGAGGTCCGGCGGGTCGCCGACTCCCCGCACGGCCTCGGCATCGTGCGGCACGGAGGCCGCCCGTCGAACGCGGCCCTGATCGCACCCGCCGGGCAGGCCTTCCTGGACCCCTACCGGGATGTTGTGCGCGGCAACTACACGCGGACCGCGGCCGAGAACGTGCTGCGTGCCATGCTGTTGCAGAACGAGGACGAGGCCCCGGACGACCGGTCCGCGCGGCGCCCGCTCGCCCCCGACGTGCTGAACCACACCCGGCAGACGGTGCGGGACGAGGTGCTGATGCGCACCGGTCCCAGCCCGACGGTCTGGCAGACGCTGGCCCGCCGCGTCGGGCTTCCGGACAGACTGGACGGGCTGGTCACCCTCTCGTCCGAGGTCTTCGCCCTCGAGTCCGCCCAGTCCTGGCTTCCGCCGCAGCCCGTGGCGGGCGGGACGGCCGTGACCGCGGTCACCGGGCCGCACGGCACGCCGGACGAACTCCAGGCCGCCCGCGGTGCGGTGGTCACCCTGATCCAGGGCCTGTACCGCCAGCCCGGCAACCTCAACCTGGCCCAGGTGGCGCCGGTGGTCCGCGCCCAGACCCGTCCCGACGCCCTGTGGGACGCGGTCGTCGGCCTCATCGCGGCCTCCCCGGAACTGCGCGAGCGGGTACGGTCGGTCACCTTCAGCATGCTGGGCGGAAACCCGCTCCAGCCGGTCGACACCGTCGTCCTGCCCGAGTGGTCGAGGAAGCTGGTGCTCACCCTGCCGGGCGCGCCCCGGGACGGTCTCGGCAGCCATGTGCTGCCCGCCAGGCTCCTCGATCCCGCCGAGGCCGGCCGTGACCTGCCCGAGGCCGTCGCGGAGGGACGAAGGAACCGTCCGGGGACGCTGGGCGGCGCGCCGACGCGTCAGGGGCGCGGGACGCGGCCCGACACCTCATCAGGGGCGGGACCGTCGAGCCGGCGGCCGACCGACGCCGGTGCGTCGACCGGCTCCCAGCAGGTTCCGAGTGGGCGGGGGCGGCTGTCCGACGTCGCCGAGTGGATACACGAGAACGGGGCCGGAGTTCCACTGACGGGCCGTCTGACGGCCCCCGACCCGTTCCCGACGTGGCTCGACCAGGCCGGACCGGTCCCCGACCTGGACGGCCGGCTGGCGTCGTTGGGGGCGGACGCCATCGCCGAGCAAACCGTGCCGTTGCCGCAGGCGCCGGCGACGGACCCCGGTGCGCACGTCCCGTCCGAGACGGTGGCGCAGGACGGCACCGCGGCCGAGACCGTCGAGGACATGGAACGGCGTCTCCGCCGCGAGTTCGGCGACGAACGCTTCCGGCACTTGTCGATCGCAGCGTCCGGGATGCTGGCCCCGGCCCTGCTGGTGGGCGAGGATCTCGTGACCGAGCGGATGAGAAACGCTCAGCGCCGGGCGTTGTTGCGGATCGTGGAGACGTACGGCCGGACGAGCAGCTACCCGTGGGCTGTGGCCCTGGCCGACGAACTGGCCCTGGAGACCCCGGGTATCAGGGCCTCCGTGCAGGCGGCCATGGGCGCGGCCCCGCCGGCCGCGGCCGGCGGGGCGCGCGCCGCCCAGCTTCCTGCGCGCACCCGCCGGCTGCTCGCGGACGTGGCCGGCCAGGTGTTGGAGGGCCGCGATGTCCCGGCGAACGCTCACGAGGTCCTGACCGGCCACCTGACGCGTGCGGCCACACGCTCCTGGCACGAGGACTGGCCGGCCGCGGACCTCGCCCGCATGATGCTCGAGGACAGGCTCTGGACGACGCCCGAGCACGCCCAGCTGGTGGATGCCCTGACGCACCCCGACCACCTGCACGTCGTCCGGGCGATCGTGGAGAACCCGCACCTGGGGCTGTTGGTCCGGGTGCGGCCGCAGCATCTGGGCGTCCTGTCCGCAAGCCCCAGGCTGCTGGCGGGGCTGGGAGGAATGTCCGCCGCGGAGCTCGACAGGTACGTCCGCACCCCGCGGTTCCTGGACGACCTGCTCGCGCCGTCCGAGGACGGTCACCGCGAGCTGCTCGAGGAGATCGAGGGCCGGCTGCCGGGCGACTTCCCGCTCCTGTACACCCCCGGGCTGCCGACCGTGCTCGGGGGCAAGGTCGCCCACACCATCGCGCTCACCGTGAAGGGACCGGCGGCGTCGGCCGTCGTCTCCGTCCCGGAACTCGCCGAGGCGCTGCGGGACGGGTCCGTCGACAGCGCACGGGCGTTCGCCCAGGAGTGGACACTGTCCCGTGTCCTCCACTTCAACACGTTGTCCAGCGTCCCCTTCCCGGTCGACTACACGGCCGTCCTGGGCAACCGCAAACTGCGGGCCGCCCTGCAACTCCACGCCGACCAGACGCCGCTCCTGGTCAGGGCGCCGAGGCTGCTGTCGGCGGTCACCTCGGACCTCGGCCTGCTCGAGACCCTCGGCCGCTCCCCGCGGCTCATCGACGTCCTCACGGACATCCCCTCGTTCGCCGACCGTCTCGCGGCGGACGTGCGGCTGCTCACGGAAGCCGTGCGGAACCCGGCCGTCGCCACCCGTCTCTCCCACGACCCGGCCCACTTCGACACCGTGCCGGACACCGCCCTGCTCGACGCCCTGCGGGAGGCCGTACCGCCCGAGCACACCGCCCCCACGGCAGCCGCCGGTGACGGGCCGCTGGCGAGACTGCGCGCGGGACTTCCCGGCCTGGACGCCGTCCTGGCGGCCGAACCGGAGCTCTCGGCCGTCCTGCAACACGACGGCGACCTCGTGCGGGTGCTGCTCGCCCACCCCGGCCTGCTGTCGGAGCCGCACGAGTACCGCCGGCTGCTGGGCCCGTCCGCGGGGAAACTGCGTCCGCTCGTCCGTGAGGGCTCACCGCTGCTCGCGCCGCACGTGCTGAGGGCGGCGCTGCGGTGGCAGACCCTGAACGTCTGGTTCGCCCGGCCCCCGCTCCTCGCGGAGGCGAGACCGACCGACGCACGCCGGCTGTTCGGGGCGGCCGCCATGGCAGACCCCCGCGTCGGGGAGGTGGCGTTCACCAACCCCGCTCTGAGCATCCTCCTCGAAGATCCGACCATCCCGCCCCTCGTGAACCAGCTCGTCCCCTTCTGGGAGATCCGGCGCACCGACGAACGGATCTTCTCGAACCTCTGGACTCCGGGCCTGAGGGATTCGCTGCGCCGCCCCGGGGACCGGCAGCGCCTGCTGGACGTGCTGTTCCAGGACGACGGTGCCCTCGTCCGAATGGCGGCCAAGGACCGCCTGGTCCTGGATGCCGTCGACGCGGAGGCCGTGGAGAATCTGCACGCCCATCCGGCCGTGGTGGCGGAACTCGCCTCCCGGCCCGACGTCCGGCTCGGCGGCCGACACTGGAAGCGGCTCTTCCACACTCCCGAGCTGCTCGCGGGGCTGGCCGGCGACCGTACCCTGCTCCGTCTGCTGGCGTCGGCGCCGGAGGCACTCCGGGAGGCGATCTCCCGCCCCGGCCTCGTCGCGGTGCTGAACGACCCGGACTTCCAGACCGAGGTGGCCCGCATCGCCGAGCTGCGGAAGGCCACCCGCGGGAAGAAGAAGAGCAGGACCTGGGCGAACAGGCTGCAGACCGCCGTCGCCGCGTACGGCGGCGACGCCGTGCTGTCGGCCGAGGGCCTGCCCCTGAGCCCGGCCGACTCCTTCTGGGGCGGCCTGTGGCACCGCCCGCAGGACCAGGCCGCGGACGCCCTCCGGGAGGCCGGATCACGCGCCGGGGCACCGGCGGACCTCGCCAGGCTCCTGGACATCGACGGCAGGGTTCGCGGCAACGCGCCTCTGCTGGCCGCGGCCCGGCGCAGCCCCGCCCTCGGATCGCGCCTCTTCCTGGACCCGGAACTCGCCGAGACCCTTCAGGCGCGGCCCAGGCTCCTGGAGCACGTCGAGCACGCCACGGCCTCCCTTCTGCCGGCCCTTGCGACGACCCCGGCTCTCACCAGGGCCCTGCGGACCGACGACTACCTCTACCGGTACGTCACGACCGTGCCGGAGGGCGGCACCGTCCTGGCATCGTTCCCGGAGTTCGCCCGGAACCTGACGCGCAGTCCGGAGCTGGTCCGCCTCTACTCGCTGCACCAGGAGCGGTTCGGCCATGCCCACACACAGCCGAAGCTCAGCTACCTGATGATCCGGTCGCGAGTGGTGGCAGGGGTGCTCGCGGACGGCGGACCGGTCGCCGACCTGCTGCTGACCAGCGCCGCTCTGCAGGACGCGCTGCTCGCCGCCGGTCCGGAGGAGGGCGCGGACACCACGATCGGCGCCGCGCTGAGCAGCCTCCCCGCGGCCTCGGCCACCGCGGGGAGCCCGGTGATCGTGCGGCTGCTGCGCGAGTTGCCCCATGTCGCCGCGGCGATCGGCGCCCACCCCGAGACGTTCACCAGCACAGAGTCCTTCGTGCGGTTCCTCACCCATGGGGGACTGATGAAGGCTCTCGCACGGCATCCGGGCCAGGCGGACCTGGTGCTGCGGTCGCCGGAACTGCTCGAGACGGCCATCCGCAACCCCGGGCTGGTGCCGGCCTCCGCGTCCGACGCCGGCCTGGCACCGCTGCTGGAGCGCCGTCCGCTGGGCGAGGTGCTGCACCGTCTCCTGCGTGAGCAGCCGGACCTGGCGGACGCGCTCACGGCGGCTGCGGACGGTGACGGCCACGCGTTGCGCACGGCGCTGGGCGCGGTACGCGGTCTGGCCGAGGGCATGGCGGACGACCCGCGGATCGGGCGGGACCTGCGGGGGGCCCCGTGGCTGGCCGCGGCGCTGCTGCGCAGCCACCGCCTGGCCGAGCACGCCGTCTCCGACAGCCCGCTGTGGCGGGCGGCGCGGGCCGCGAAACCCTTCGCCGACGCCCTGACGCCCCACGTGCTGCGCCGGGTGGCCCACCGCGAGGCGCTGCTGAACCGGTTCGCCGAGCGGCCCGCGGACCTGACGGGGATCGCGCCCCGGGAACTTCGCCGGCTGCTGGCCGACAGCGGCCTGACGCGGTTCCTGGAGGACGACGCGGCGTTCGCCGACCGGTTCCTCGCCACCCCCGCGTGGCGTGACCTCGCACTCCGTGTGCCGGGCTTCGCCGGCGAACTGCGCCGGCTCGCCCGCGACGGCGCAGCCTTCCGAGAGCTGGTCGGGGATCCCACCGGGGAACGCCTTCCGGCCGCCCTGGCCCCCGACGCCGCCGTCCGGGACACCGCTCACCCGCAGGACGGACCCGCCCGGCGCACCGCCGCGCAGGCCCCCGCCACCGAGCGCGCGACCGGGACGGCGGAGCCCGGCCCCGCCTCGGTGTGGGGCGAGGCGCTGGCCTCCGTCCCCGAGGCGGCGGAACTGCTGCTGAGCCCGGCGGCCGCCGAGCCGGCGGGTGAGCTCGGCCGCCATCCCGAGCTGCTGCCCCTGCTGCTGGGCGCGCCCGCGGTACTGGAGAACCTGGCCCGGGATCCCGCCGCCTGGCGGGACTACGTCTTCGACGGTTTCCTGGACTCGGCCGGGGACCGGCCCGGGGACTTCGAGACCGATTTCCACGCTTGGCTGGACCGGCTGGGCGCCGTCGTGGAGGGCGACCTCCACGGCCGGGTCCGCGACCTGGCGCGCACGGTGTGGGACCGGGCGCGCGCACGCCGGGAGGCACTGCGGGAGCAGGAGTCCGCGCGCACCGCGGAACGGCTGGCCGCGTTCCGTCCGCATCTGCCCGACACCTGGGAGTACAGCGGCCGGGTCGTGTACGCCCGGCATGTCCGCCAGGAGCGGCTGTCGCCCGCGCAACTGGAGGTCCTGCGCAGGGTCGCCGCCGCCGAACTGCGGCCGCGGGAGGCCGAGGTACGGGCCCACCAGGCGCTGCACGTCCACTTGGACGGCGGCGGCGGTGGCGCGTCGTTCACGCACGTCCTCGCCGAGGACGGCCGGGTGGACACGCTGGTGTACGCCATCAGCCCGGTGCGGCAGGGCAACAGGTACCTGTGGGACGGGCACGGCACCAACTACGTCGACGGTCCGCTGGACGTCGGCGCGGTGCGCAACGAGCCCGCCATGGCGGCGTCCCGGGAGCGGGTGAGCCGGCAGGCGGAGAGTCCCGCGACGGGCACGGCCGGGGAACGCGCCACGGAGAGCAGGGGCAGGGACAAGGGCAAGGCCAGAGGCACCACGGCCGCCCCGGCGTCCGGGACAGCCGACGAGCGGTCCGCGCGGCCGGCCGACCCCGGACTGGCCCGGCTCGCGGACGCGCTGTCCGCGTACCACGCGGCCCTGGCCGGACAGGACGCCGCGCGGGAGGTGCGCGACAAGCGGGCCCGGTCCCGGGGGCAGTCGAAGGAGCTGGGCGCCCTCAAGGCCGCCCGGGACGCGCTGCGGCGGCTGGGACTGGATCCCGAGGCGCGTGGTGACTTCGGCACCGCGGTGGAACTGGGCACGAGGCTGGGCGTCCCCACCGAGGCCGCCACACGGCTGCTGAGCAGGGCGAGCGCCTACCTGCGTGCCCCGATGGCGATGTCAGAGGCGGCACGGGAGCAGTACTACGAGCAGCTGGCCGAGGTCGCCGAAGTCCTGCACGGCGAGGGCGAGGCGGCGGCCGAGAGCGTGGCGAGGAGATTCGGCGGACCGGGCACGCGCCCCTTCCCGCCGGGTGCCGGCAGGACCGCCCCGACCGCGGAGACGACCGAGGCGGATCCGGCGGGGCAGGCCGGACCGAGTACCGCCCGGGCCGTGCCCGTCATCGTCCCCGCGGACGACACGGCGCCGCTCCGGCTGGACTCGGGGTTCCTCGGCTCGCGCCCCGAGGAACCCCGGAGCCTGGACGCCGTCATGGACGCAATCCTCGGCGGCCGGCCCGCGGACCCGCGGCCCGGGCAGCCGCAGGCGGCGCCCGCCCCGGAGCCGGAAGCACGGCCCGCCGTCGAGACCGCAGCCGGACCGGCCCCGCGGTCGGCGGAGTCGAGCGAGCGGGTCCGCGCCTACGGCCGGTCCTTCGACGGTGTCCAGGGCACCACCCACCTCGGCCCGGCCCGCGCGGCCGAGGACACCGGGCAGCCGGTACCGGAACCGGTGGACACCGTACGAGCGCAGGGGCCGCGTTCGGGAGCGACGGAGCAGGAGGAGCAGCCCGTGCGGGCGCCCGAAGCGACGCGGGCGGAGGACGCGGACCGCAGCCGGGGCGAGGACGCGGCCGAGGAGACGGCGCGGGAAGCGGAACCGGAGTCGGCGGCCGGGCTCGCGCGGACCGGCGCGTCGACGCGAGCACCCGGCACATCCCGGCCGGCGACGCCCGCTCAGGACCAGGAGCCGGCCCGGACACCGCAGACCCCGTCCGGCCGGTCCGGTCCCCGGCTTCCCTCGCCGCTGGACCTGGAACGGCGGTCCGAGGAGGAGGCACCGGCACCGGCCGGGGACCGCTGGATCCGGCTGGCCGGCGACGAACCCGGCGCGGCGGAGGGTGCGAAGGCGACCAGTGGCAAGTCCAAGCGGCGCAAGGGGCGGCAGGCTGGTGCCGAGCAGACCGCGCAGCAGAGCACGGCGGCCGCCTCCGCCGGGGAGACCTCCACCGCCGACCGTGCCACCGCGCCCGCACCGCTCACGGCGGAAGGCCGCAGGCGGCTGGAGGCGGCCGCCAGGGAGACCTCCGTACCCGATCACATCAGGCCCCTGCTGAGGTCGCGGCTGATCGCCGCGGCGCAGCGGTCGGGGTGGCACGAGGCGTGGCCGGTGCGTGCGATGGCCCGGCTGATCGCCGAGGACGACATGTGGGGCAGGGAAGAGCACTTCGCGGCCGTGACCCGGATGCTCCAGCCCGACGCCGTCCACCTGGTCGAACAGGCCGCGGACCACCCGTCGTTGACGCCGTTCCTCTTCGCGCACCCGGAGCTGCCGGAGGTGCTGGCGGTCTCGCCTGCCCTGCTCGACGAGCTGCGGACACTGCCGGACAGGCATCCGGTCAGCGCGGCGGATCTGGTCGACACGCCCGAATACCTCGACGCACTGCTGGCCAAGGCTCCGTCGGGCCGCAGGGAACTGGTCGAGGCGATCGAGAGCGGGGCCTCCTGGGTCGGCCCTCTCTTCCTGTATCCCGGGCTGGCCCACCATCTGAACGGGCAGCTGGATCTGCTGCGCGTCGTGCTCGAGTCGAAGCACAAGACGCTCGCCGCGGTCCTCGACGCGATCCCGGAGGCCGCTGAGGCGCTGCTCCGGATGGAACGCCCGGCCCAGCAGGCCATGTCCCTGTCGGAAGACGTGGCGCTGCTCGTCGGGCTCGCGGCGACCGTGCAGACGTCCTCCGCCGTCCGGATCGACTACCGCAGGGTCTTCTCCCACCGGGAGCTGCGCGCCGCCCTGCGCACCCACGCCGACCAGGCGTACGCCCTGTTCCAGGTGCCCGGGCTGCTCGACCTGGCGATGACCGACCCCTCGGTACTGGACACACTGGCCGCCGCCACGGAGCTCGTCGACGTACTGCCGGACGTCCCCGGATCCGGTGCCCGGATCGCCCGGTCGAGGGAACTGGTCGCCGCCGCGGCCGGCAACCCGGCGGTCGCGGAACTGCTCTCGTACGACCCGGGCGCGTTCGACGACGTGCCGGACGACCGGCTCGCCGCGGCGCTGCGGGCGGCGCGTCTCCCGGGGCCGGCGACGCGGACCCTGCCCGAGGAACCGCACACCTCAGCCCTGGACCGGTTGCGGGCGGCCGACGCGGCTCTGGACGCCGCGCTCACCCGGCCGGGGCCCGACGCGGCGGAGGAACCGCTGGAGGCGCTGGCGGCGGTCCTCGAGCGCCACCCGGGACTGCTGTCCCGTCCGCACCAGTACCGCAGGCTGCTGCTGCCGGAGAACGCCCCCGTCAGGGAGCGGCTGCTCAGGGACGACGGCGTCCTGCTCCTCCCTGGCGTGCTCCGGGCGGTCCTGCGCCACCCCGCGCTGCGGCGGGAGGTGAACGGGGACGACGGCGACGCCGTTCTGGCCCGGCTCCGGGAGGCCGCCGACGAGCAACCCTGGCTGCCGGACGTGCTGCACACCAATCCCGCCCTGGCCGAGTACGTGGCGACCGCCTCCAACGTGGTCGTCCTGGCCCGTGCCCTGTCGGGGCTCGAGTCCGGGCTGGCCACCGACGACCGCTTCATCGGCTTCCTCATGAGGGCGGTCGGGGCCCTTGGGCTCCTGCACCGGTTGAGCGGTACCGAGGGCCTTGGCCCCGCGTTGCTGGACGCGGACGGCGCGCTCCTCACGTTCCTGGGCAGGAATCCCGGAGCCATGGCCGCCCTCGGGCCCGGCCGGCTGGAGAACCTGCGCGACCACGGGGCCCTGGTGCGGGTACTCGCCGCACGGTTCGGCACGGCCGTCTCCGTCAACCACTGGGAGCGCCTGTTCGACGCACCCGAGCTGCTCGCCCTGCTGGCGCGTCCCGGTCACGCGGCGGTGGTCGACCTGCTGCTCGCCGCTCCCGAGGCGTTCGCCGAAGCCATCGCGCGTCCCGGCTTCGCCGAGGCGTTGGCGAGCGGAGATCTCGAAGCCGGTTTCGCCCGGGTGGCGGAGGCCCGCAAGGCGGGACGGAAGAGGAAGAGCCGGGCCTGGGTCACCGAGCTGCTGGCCCTCGTCCGCGGCACCGGCGACCCGGTGCTGTCACCCGAGGGGATCGAGTACCAGACCGGGGACACGTGGCTCGCACACAAGTTCGCCCTGTCCGAGGAAGAGGCGGCCGGCGAACTGGAGAGGTGGGCCGAGACGGTCGGCGCGGCGCCCGAGGTGCGCGCACATGTACTGCGGATCAACTCGGCCGTACGGACCGACCAGCGTCTGTTCGCCCTGGCACGTGAACGGGACGCGGTCGCCGTCGCTTTCCACCGCAACCGCGAACTGTTCGACACGCTCCAGGCGCGCCCCGCGCTGACCGGGTTGCTCGCGGACCCCTCCGAGAACGTTCTGCCGCTGGTCTACAGCGACCCGGAACTCACCCGGGCCCTGCGCACCAACGACTACCTGTACCGGCTCTTCCTCATCAACCCCGACACGCGCACCTGGCTCCTCAACACGCCGGAGGCCGTCACCCATTACGTGAACAACCCCCAGCTCAGCCGCCTCATCCTGTTCGCGCAGGAGCTGTACTTCCAGCTGCTCGGCGAGAGAGACCACTGGCTCGTCAGGCTGAGCGAGGACTTCACGCGCGTCATCGCCGACAGGGGACCGATCAGCGCCGCACTGCTGGCCGACAGCGCGCTGCGAGCCGAGCTGTCGGAACAACTGCGCCGGGAGAGGGGACCGGCGGTCGTACGCGCCGCGGTCAGCAGCCTGCCGCTCGTGCGGGCGCTGGCGCAGCGGTCCGAACTGCTGCCGGTGATACGCAGCGTGCCCGGGCTGGCCGAGGCCCTCGCCGAGCACGCCGATCTGTTCACCGACGCGGAGGACTACCTGAAGCTGCTCGGCGCCGAACCGCTGCGGCGCGCCCTCTCGGCCCACACCGAGCAGCTACCGGTGGTACTGGCGGACGCCGAGCTGGCGAGGACCGCGGTGGCCGCTCCGGGGGTGGTGGCCGCCCTGGCCGCGGACGAGGGGGTGGTGCAGCTCCTCGCGCGGCGCCCCGCCGTGCACGGACTCCTGCGCCGGCAGCCGGAGGTTGCCGGGGACCTCGCGCGCGACGGGCACCGGCTGCGGCTGGCGCTCACGGCGGTACGCGGTCTGGCGGAGGCGATGACCGACCAGCCGCGGATCGCGGTGGAGCTGCGCCAGGCACCGTGGCTGGTGGACGCGCTGCTGCGCGGCCACGGCCTGCTGGAGCCGGCGCGCGCGGACGGACCGCTGTGGCGCGCGGCGCGCTCCGGGCAGGCGTTCGCCGAGGCGCTCACGCCTCAGGTGACGCGCAGGCTGGCCGGCCGCGAGGCCCTGCTGGCGGTGCTGGCCGACCGGGCGTCCGCCCTGCCGATGCCCGCGGCGGACCTGCGGCGGCTGTTGTCGAACGCGGACCTCACCCACTTCCTGAACGAGTACCCCTCGTTCGCCGGGCGCTTCCTGGACACGGAACAGTGGTACGGGCAGGCGCTGCGGACGGCCGACTTCACCACCGCGCTGCGCACGCTGGCCCGCGACGCGGGGCGCTTCCGCGAGCTGACCGGACACACCTCGCCCGGGCCGCTCCTGGACGCGGTGTCCCCACTCGCCACCCCCGCACCGGCACCGGTCGCTCAGGGACACACGGCCACGGACGCCCGCCGTGACCGTCCGGCGCGTCCCGGCCCCGCCGCCCGGCAGCAGGCGGCGAGGCCCGCACCCGTGTCGGTCTGGGCGCAGGCGCTCGGCTCGGTGCCCGAAGCCGCGGAGCTGCTGCTCGCTGCCGAGGGCCGCGAGCCGGCCACGGCCCTGAGCGGCAATCCCGAGCTGCTGCCGCTGCTGCTGGCCGCGCCGACCGTCGTCGAGGACCTCGCGAGGCGGCCGTCCCTGTGGCCCGAGTACGCGTTCGGCACCTTCCTGCGCTCCGGTGAGGCCGGGCTGAACCACTTCGAGACGGACTTCCAGGCCTGGCTGGACCGGTCGGGGCTGGTGCTGGAAGGCGGCTTCCACGACCGGGTCGCCGGGGTGGCGCGGGCCACGTGGGCACGAGCGCGCGCGGAGCGCGAGACGCGGCAGGCGGAGGAGAACGCCCGGGTCGCGGGCCGGCTGGCCGCGTTCGCCGCCCACCGTCCCGACACCTGGGAGCACAGCGGACGGCTCGCGTACGCCGGTCACGTACGACCGCACCAGCTGACCGAGGAGCAGCTGCGGGTGTTGCGGCGGGTGGCCGACGGCGAGCTGCGGCCCCGTGAGACCCAGGTGGGGGCCAACCGGGCCCTGCACGTGCACCTGGACGGCGGCAGCGGCGGTGCCTCGTTCGCGTACGTGCTGGCGCCCGACGGCCAGGTGGACGTGCTGGTGTACGCGGTCAGCTCGGCGCGCCAGGGCAACCGGTACAAGTGGGAGGGGCACAGCAGCCAGTACGTCGATGGTCCGCTGGACATCGACGCGGTGCGCAACGATCCGGTGCTGGCCGCCTCGGTGACCCTGGTGCGCGAGGCCGCACAACGGGCCGAGGAGGCGGCACCGCGGGCCACCACCGGGCAGAGCAAGGGCAAGGGCAAGGCCAAGGTCAAGGAGCAGCAGCCGACTCCTGCCGCACGGGCCGCGCAGCCCGCGTTCGCGGTGGACCCGGCGCTGACCCGGCTGACCGAGGCGCTGGTGAGCTACCACACCGCGCTGGCCGAGGAGAACTCCGTCCAGCGGGCCGACAACGTCCGCGCCCTGCCCCGGACCCGGGCCCGGCTGGAGGAGACCCGGCGGGCACTGCGTGACCTGGGCCTCGACCCCGACGCCCATGGCCAGGGGGCCGTGGTGACCCTGAGCCCGGCCGGTCCGGCCACCCCCTGGTCGGACCGGGAGGCCGACGAACCGGCGTCCCCGATGCCGTACGAGGGCGGCTCCACCTCGTCGCTGTACGCAGACGGCGAGCGGCGGCCGGCCCTGGACGCCCGGCCGCTGTACGACACCGCCGGCAACATCGCCGGTCTGGACCTGGCCGGCGGCGCCCGCACGGACGGCGGCAGCGGGGCGCTTGCGCTGACCCCGCTGGACGGCTTCGTCCTGCGGTTCGACTACGACCCCGGCGTGCCCCCCGCCGCCCCCACCGTCGTGGGCTACGAGGACGGCGAGCCGGTACGGCTGTCGCTCGGCGCCTTCGCCGAACTCGCCGCCCACAACCGCGTCGGCGACCGCCCGCTGTGGCTGGTGACCGACGACGGGGCCAGGTACGGGCTCGACCTCGCCAGGGCGGTGGCGGACCGGGCCGGCGTCACGGTGTGGACGCACAGCGGCCGGGTCGACCTGGTCGGCAACGCCTTCGGGGTGCTGGAGGTCCGTACCGTCCGGGACGCGGACGGCAACGAACCCGAGGGCCACTGGATGCGGGTCGACCCTGAGGAGGCGTCACCGTCCGGCGCCGCACCGGAGGACGGCGCGGGCACGTCCGACTACGTCCGGTCCGTGACCGGGGAGCGGTTCCACTTCCGCCAACTGGTGATGACGCCGTTCGCCGACCGGACCACCGGCCGTGTCATCGGGCACATGTCGCTCAGCGCGCAGGAGCGGGCCGGGATCGAGCGCGTGTTCCGTGCTCTCCCCGGCACCGCGTCCTTCCGCGTGGGGCGGGGCCCGGGCCCTGACACGGGCCTCACCGGTGTCAACCCGTGGGGGAACGGAGCGCCGAGGTACTACCTGGTCGCCCATGGACCGCTGGGCTCGGCCACCGTCCGGCTGCACACGCGCGACGGGCGCTCGGTGGAGTTCACCGGCGAACAGACGGGTGCCCTGCTGCGCCGCCGGGCCAGCTTCGAGGCGTTCCGGCGTGGTGCGGCGCACCGACAGGACAGCGCCGTGGTGACCGCCATCTGTTACGCGGGACGCCCGGGTTCGCTCAACGAGACGCCGTATATCCGCGACCTGGCGAACAGGCTGGGGATGGCGGTGACCGGGCCGACCGGAACACTCGGCGTCGGGACGGGCACGGTGTACGTCGAGCCTTTCGGGAACCGGGCGGGCTGGCTCACCGCGCTGCCCGGCGTGGCGGGCACGATGGTCCGGGGCGACGAGGCCGTCGACGTTCCCGACGGGGCGGACACGGAATCCGGCCCGGGTACGGACGTCGGGGTGGCGGTGCGGCTGGCCGCCACCCCCGGTACCCCGGAGGCGGAACGGATGGCACGCGCCGTGCTGGAGCCGCGCCCGGAGGCCGTGCCCAGCATGGACGCACTGCTGTCCACCGTCGGCACCGCGCCGGACACGGCCGCACCACCGGCACCGCTCGCGGAGGCGGCCGCCACCACCGCACCGGCATCCGCCGCCGCGCCATCCGCCGAAACCCCCGGCCGGGCCCGCGACCGCCGCGACGCGGACCTGCTCTTCGCGCCGCCCGCGCACGCCGTGTCCCCGGACTTCCGGCACGGCGTCGGCACCGGGACGTTCGGGTTCGCCGACGACCGGCTGCCGGCCGCGATCCGCGACGGCGTCCTGGCGCTGCTGCCGGAGCGGTCGCGGGAGCGGGCCGGCACCGCCCTGGCGGAGTACTTCGACACCGCCGACGTGGACAGCACCCTGCGCCAGGCGGTCGCCGACCGGATCTCCCTGGTCCTCCCGCTGGACGGTGGCTCGGTCGCCGTCACCGTACGGCTGCGGCTGGGCGACTGGACGCAGCTGACCGACCCGCGCGGGGAACCGCTCGCGGAGGGCGCCGTCGCGGCCCGGAGCGAGAACCGCGAACGGCGCACCCCCCAGATACAGGACTGGCGGGAGACGGCGTCGGCCCACCGCGCGGTCAACCACGGTCTCGACGCGGCGGTCACCCTGCCGTTCTCGCAGGCGCTGGCGCTCATCCCGCCGGTGGCCCAGGCGGGCGCCGCGCTGCGCGCGCTGATCACCGGGTCGGGCCGGACGACCGACTTCACGGTCACCTCCAGGCTCGGCAGCACGCGCATCGTGAATCCGTCGTCGGACCGGGCCGTGGAGTTCCGCCACGACGTGGGCGTCGACCTCGTGGTCCAGGAAGCCGGCCAGGCCCCGCGGCAGTGGCAGACGGTCGTCGAGCAGGCGCTGACGAGTCGTCATTCTCGGCATTACTTGCGAGAGTTGCCGCGTCCGGAGGGTGTGCGGCACGCCACATCCGGCCAGTGGCAGGAGTGGTCCGGCGCGGCGGAGGCCGGCACCGCCGCCCTGCGTCGCGCGCTGGACACCGCCCGGGACGGCCGTGCCCTGACGGCCGACGCGCACCACCACTGGGGCCGCCCGGCCGGCCGGGCGTCCCGCCCCGCCGTCGTCGGCGAACCGGTCGTGCTTCCTCCGATGTCATGGGTGGAATCAGTCACCGGAGCGGCGGACTACCGTGCCGCGGTGTTCGCCGCGGTGGACCCCTCCCTCGCCGACCCGTTCTCCCCGGCCTTCGAGCAGTTGGACGCCTTCGCCCGGGTGCGCACCCTGACGGCCGGTCTGCAGCAGGCCGCCGCCGGCGGGTACCGGTCGGCGCCGGTGTTCCCCGCCACCGACGGGGCCGACGCCGTACGCGTGCGCGCCTCCTTCCACAACCCGAGGGCGGTCGACGGCCTCGACGAGCTGACCCGGGTGGACGACGAGGACGTCCGTACCGTGACCGTGGGCGCGCCGTCCACTCAGCGGGACGGCGCCTCCGCCGGGGTGTCCGACGCCCTCTCACTGGCGTTGACCGCCTCCGGGATCCCGCTGCCGCTGCCCTCACTGTCGTACGCGCGGTCCGTGAGCTTCTCCCTCCCCGGGCGGCAGGCGGGCAGTGTGGAACTGCACAGGCTGAGGTACACCGACGAGCCCACCACCGTCGTCGAGTTCGACGTCCGGGTGGAGACGCGCGGGCTCGGCGGACGCAGCGGCCCCGAGACGTGGCTCACCGCACGGGTGCGGATGCCCGCCGCCGACGCCGGCCGGATGGGCCTGCGCCCCTCGGACGCGGCAGCGCCGCCCGCGGGCCGCGCTGCCGCCGACCCGGACCGTGCGGCCAGGACCGCTCCGGGCCGTGTCCTGCGCCTGCCCGCGACGTTCGGCGAGTGGCTGCCGCCCACCAGCCGCGTCGAGCGCCTGCACGTGGCGGACGCCGAACGGGTGCGGCTGCGCACCCTGGAACTGGTCCACGGCCACTTCCCGGGCTTCCTGACCTCCCGCGACGCCTGGGGGCACGGGCCCGTGCCCGAGGCGGCCGGACCCCTGCCACCACGGACGGGGGCGGCGCCGCCGGTACACCAGGTCCGCAACCAACTGGCCCTGGACGAGGCCCTGAGCCCGACCGGCCTGACCCGCCGTCTGCACCTGATGGCCGGCCAGGGCCACACCCTGGTGCTGACCCGGCCCGGCCCAAGGGCCCCGTCGGAACGGATCAGGGTCACCGTCCGCGCCACCCTGAACCCGGACGACTTCACCTACGTGCGCTCCCGGCGCGGACAGTCGGACGTCTCCTACGGGTCGTTCTTCGACCTGACCAGCTCGGCGACCCGGAACTGGAAGCTCGCCGCGGCCGTCGAACTGCCGCTCACCGGCCTGCTTCCGGACACCGGCGAGCCCGCCGAGGTCTCGGGCGGCGGCTTCACTCCCGGGATCAGCTGGAGCGGCTCCGTCGAGGAGGGCGGCGGGTTCGTCGCGGGCGGCGCCTTCGGCGGCGGCTCGCTGTGGCTGTCCGAGTTCAGCGGACCCGTCCGCTTCCACGTCACCGTCGAGCCGCTCACCGGACCGGGGCAGCCGGCTCCCGACCCGGTGACCGCCGGGCCGCTGGCCGTCGAAGCCGGCCTGCTCGCCGCCGAGGACCTGGTGATGGAGGAGGACGGCACCGGCACTCTCGTCCGCACGCTCGACCTCGAGAGCAGGCTCGACGACGGCGCGAGGGCCTACCGCGCACCGAGGCGGGCCGGGGACCGCACGGCGGCCACCTGGACACCCGAGGACGGACGCCTGCCGCAGGACACCCTGCACCTGGTGCGCACCGACCACCTGCTGCCGCACATCACCGGACTGCTGCGCCAGATCGGCGTGCCCGGGCTGGATCACCTGGACGAGGCCGCGCTGCACACCGCCGTGACCGGACTGGCGTCCCGGGTGCGGGACTTCACCGGTGCGCCGTACCCGCTGTGGACCCAGCCGGTCGGCCGGAGCACCTTCGGCCTCCCGCAGTGGGCGGAGGTCTCGGTGGAGGCCACGGCCGGCCCGCTGACCACGATCGGTGAGAGCGGGCACGCCTACCGCTACGACCACACCCTGGGCACCGCCCAGGTCCGGCACACGCGGACCGACGACACCGTGTCCCTGTACGCGGGCATCAACACGTCCGTCACCCTCACCCCCGACACACAGGGGGATCCCGTCGAGGCGCACCTGCCGGACCTCAACCGGTCCGGCCCGGAGTTCCGCCACGGCCACCGCGCCGATGCCTTCGCGAACCGTGTGGCGAGCGGACGGAGCGACCGCGTCGACGTCACGACCGGCCCGCACGTCTGGGCCGACGCGCCGGTCACGTTCCGTGTCACGGTGCGCCGCTGGTCGGGCCAGCCGGCCGGTCTCCTCGGCCGCCTCGACCCCCGGCGCACCTCCGGGCAGGAGACCACCGGCGATCCGGTGACGGCACCCGGGCTGGCGCTGATGCAGCGCGAGGCGGCGCGGGCACGGGGCCTCGTGCCCGCCCCGCCGACGGCGGCCCCGGCCTCGGACACCACAGCGCCGGCCGCGCCCGCACCGGCCGGGGCGACGGCGACGGCCGGGGCGACGGCGACGGCCGGGGCGCCCGCACCGGCTCCCACGGCCGCGCTGGCACCCGCCAACGTGCTGCGCGGCGACGGCTTCGACCACGCCGCACTGCTGGAGGTCCCCGACCTGCGGCCGTTCGTGCGCGACCTGATACCGGGGCTGCGCCGGCTGCTCTCCAAGGACCACGCCGACGCGGTCGAGGCCGAACTGTGGAAGGTGGCGGCCCACCAGGGCACCAAGGCCCTGCTGGAGACCATGCTGGTGGGCCTGCCGATCCTGGTGCCCCACCGCGACGAGCTCCGGACGACGACGGCCCGGATCACCCTGACGGCCCGGCTCACCAACCCGCGGGCGCTGGGCCGGGAACCCGGAGAGCACGTCCTGGAGGGCAGGAACCTGCGCGCCGTCGAACGCGCGAGCACCCCTGCCCGCGGCGGGAGCGGCGGCACCGGTTCCGTACGCGCCCAGGACCTGGCGGTGGTCGACTCGGACGCGCCGCAGCCGGCCGCGTCGGGCCTCGTCCCCACGGTCACCCATGTCCTGGCCCCGGGCGGACAGGAGAGGACCGGCCTGCAGGCGGGCACCGCGCTCGTGCACACGACCCGCCCCTGGACGACCGCGTTCGACGTCGAGGTCACCGCAGAGCTGGACACCCACTGGTCCCTGAGCGCGGCCAGGCCGGTTGTCGGCATGGGCCTGCCGCTGATCGGGCGCCACGAGCACCACCGGCTCGGCACCCGGATGCTCCCCGGCTCGCTGCGCCTCGGCCACCAGGAGGAACTCACCCAGCCCGACCCGCGCCCGGCCCCGCGCCCGCCGGCCCTGGTGGAGCGCGCCCCGGCGGAGTACGCACGCCAGGGGCCGCAGCCGGCTCCGGAACTGCTCCACGAGGCGTTCACCGGCACCGTCGGCGGCCTGGCGGCCCTGCGGGCGGCGGCCGAGAGCCTCTTCGCCCGCCACGATCCGCGCACCGGTGCCTCACCGGCCGCCCACTCCTGGCAGGGCGGCCTGTTCCTGCTGCGGTCGAAGATCGCGGCCATCTTCAGCCCGCCCTACATGAGCCAGTGGTTCCTCGAACTCGCCGCGCAGCACACCCTGTCCGAGCCCGTGACCCTGCCGGGCCTGGGCAACGACCTGCGCGGACAACTGGAGATCACCGCCGACATCCGCGGACTGCGCGAGGCGGCACCGCGCCACGACACGGCCGGTCCGCTGTCCGGCACGGGCGTCCAGGACCTCACACGCTCCATCAGGGGAACGTCGGGCACCCTCGGTACGGGCACCCGTGTCGGCAGCTCCTTCCGCGGGTCCGCCGCCCTCGGCGCGGGACCGCTCCGGCAGGGGGACCGCCGGTTCTCCCGGGTGGAGGCGACCGCGGTCACCTGGCACCTCGTGCACCGGCCGGTGACGGGCGAGCCGCGGGCGGTCAAGGTGACCGTCACCGACGAGGCGGCCGTCTTCTACGTGCCCACCGAGAAGCTGGACGCGCTGCTAGCCCTGACCACGGACCCGGCCCGGCCGCGGTCCGCGGTGGACAAGGGCAAGGCACGGCAGGAAGCGACGGACCAGGAACCGGCGGACCGGCAACCGGCCGCCCTCGTCCCCCTCACTCCCGAGGAGGAGGCATCCGCCTGGCAGGAGTACGCCGACGCGGCCCTCGAAGCCTCCCGCGCAGAGTCGGCCCTGGACGCCCTGGCAGGCCACACCAGCGCGGGCCCGCCCCCGGCCGCCGTCGAACGGGTGACCGCCGCCCGTCGGCGGCTCGCGGAGGCGGTGGCGGCCACCGAGGCCCTGCAGCGCGAGTCCGTGCTGGAGCCGCCCACCGAGGAGGAACTGCGGGCCCGCCCCCGGATGCTCGGCGGCAGCCCGTTGGACGGCTTCCACGAGCCGGTGGACGAGCACGTCTCCCACCGGATCGTCTCCGACGCGGGGACCGTCGTCGGGCGCGCCTACTTCAGCGCGGCCGAGTGGGCGGACCGCTCGCGCATCTGGGCGCACTACGACCCGGCCACGACCGATGTCTTCATGCGACAGCAGCGGTTGTACGACGCGTTCGTCCAGCAGCCCACGCCGTGGCCGGGGGCCGGTCACTACTTCCTGTCGTCGCACGGCAGCGAGGCCTACCTCACCGTCGAGGACGCGGCGGGCCGGCCACGGCCGCTCTTCGGTCCCGAGGTGGCCGCCCTGCTGCGGCGGCGGCCCAGCCTGCGCGAGCTGAGGGCACAGCACCCGGGCGCGGGCGTGGTGCTGGTCGCCTGTGTGACGGGCGCCCACGACGACGGTCTCGCCCAGCAGGTGGCCGATCACCTCGGCACGACCGTGTACGCACCCAGCGGAGACGTGGACCTCAGCGGACTCGCCGAGCACGGTGCGCCCCGGCCCTACGTGACCGTCGCCCACGGCTCGGCCCCGGGCGACTACCGCACGTTCCGGCCCCGGGCCGCCGTGGCCGCCACCGTGGTGTTCGCGGAGGGCTCCAGCGAGCTTCCCGTCGACCAGGTGCCGGTCGTCGAGGCGCTGGCCGCCCGTGTCGCGCCGGACGCCGTACCGGGATTGTCGGAGCCGGAGCTGCGGCCGGTGGTCACCGTGACCGGCTACGCGGCGGGAACGGATGGCGACACACTGGGGCTGGACACCGGCCGCCGCCGTGCCGAGGCGGTCGCCGCGCTGCTGCGCGCGTCCCTCGCCCGGCACGTCGCCGCGTTCGGGCACGAGAGCACGGGAACGAGGGAGCCGGTCGTGGTCATCGCCGTCTCCCGCGGCCGGGATCTGCCTGACGACGACGTGGCCACCGCCCGGGACCGGGGCGCCCTGCTGCGCCGTGCCACGGTCACCGTGCACGTTCCGCGGACGCCGCAGCACGAGGAGGTCCTCGACGACGAGGACCTGGGCGAGATGTCCTTCGGGGCGCCCGGCGGCGCCGACACCGACGGTTCCGACGAGGACTTCTCCGGCGGGACACCGCGCGGCTTCAGCCCCCTCGCCCACAAGCCCGCAGAGCCCGCCCCTCTCCGGGCCGGAGCGTCTTCCGCCCCGCCCGTCGAGGTCGCCGAAGCGGTCCTGCCGCGCCCCGAACACCCCTGGTACGTGGACCACGGCCCGCTCGGACACGCCTCCGTGAGCGACACCGGCACCTTCGACGACACGGGCGCCCGCGCCTGGGCCCGCGACGTCGCCGCCGCACTGCCGGACCGGGACCTGGCCGGTGACGTCGAGAACGCGCTGCACGCCATGCTGGCCACCACCGACCGGTACGCCTGGGACGACCTGCTGGCCCACGGTGTGACGCTGGCCTCCCACGGCCGGCTGGTGTGGCTGCGTCCGCTCCTGACGGACCTGAGCCCCGCCGACGACAGGACGGCCGCCGTACGCGAGTACACCGTCCGGTTCGCGACGACCGCCGGGAGCGCCGAACGCACCCGGGAGCGCACGCTGGGCGCGGACTCGGCGCTGCTGCTCGGCCTCAGCACCGCCTCCGCGGTGGCCTCGTCGATGATCCTGGGCGTGCCGCAGCTGCGGGCCGAGTCCGCCGCCGAGCGCTCGGTCACCCAGCGGCGCAACGTCATCTCGGGACGGACCCTGTTCGTCGCCGCGAACCGGCCGTTCCTCGCCGGGCTGCGCGTCGAGGTCTTCGTCGACGGCGTCCGGCACCGGCCGGACGCCGTCTTCGCCCGCGGTCTGCGGGTGGAGTTCCCGAGCGAGTACGCCAAGGCCGACGCGCCGCGCCCGTCCATGGCCGAGCCCGCCGCGGCCCTGCCGCCGGGTGAGGTCCGGCCGGGCGCCGACCGGATCGTGCTCAACGCCGTCGACATGGGCCCGCTGGTGGCGGCGCTGCACCGCCGGCTGATCGACGCCGGTCTGAACGCCGCCTCCGCCGAGCGGTTCATGACCCACGCGAGGGACCTGCTGAACGAGCGGACCGCTCGCACGCGCAGCCGGTGGTGGCTGACCAACGGCGACATCTCCGGCGAGATCCAGGTGCCGGGCACCGCCGTACGACGGTCGCTGCGCGCCCGGCTCAGGGTGCGGGCCGAGATCGCCGGCCTGGAGTACGCCGGCACCACCGAAGGCGTCCAGACCCGCGAGGACCTCGGGGGCGGCGCGGCACGCGGCCTCGGCCGGTCCGGCAGCGGTTCGGCGGGTATCTCCCTCGGCTACAACGCGTACGGCTTCTCGATGCCGGTCACCGACGGCGCCGTCGGCCCGGCGGCCAGGGGCCTGCTGCCGCTGTTCGGCGTCGGGTTCGACCGCGGCACGGGCAGCGCTCTGTCGGTGACCTCGCAGACCCTGAGCCACACCGTCCTCAACTTCCGCGAGGCACAGGCCAGGTACCGGACCAGGCTGCGGATCACGGTCACGGTCGAGTCCTCCACCCACCCGCGTATCGGTGCCGTGTCCGAGGTGACCGAGGCCGAGCTCGGGGTGCCGTGGCGCGACGGGCGGGGCGCGGCCGACTTCGAGCGGCGCGTCCTCGGCGTCGTACACACCCCGGGGCTCGACCCCGACGCGTCCGCGGCCCCGACCGGCCCGGTGGAGACCTCCGCCCCCGTCCGGGAACTGCTGCGGCTGTCCGGCAGCGCGCCGGTCCGGTCGATGGCACCCCCGGCACCGGAGGCTGCCGCCCAACCGGAACCGGAGGCGGCCGAGGAGCGCGGCTCCGGGCCCGCCGAGCCGTTGGCGCTGGCCGCGCGGCGGGGTCTCGGGTTCGCCATGGCCCTGGACCTCGCGGGCGCGGAGGTCGTTCAGGAGCAGTTGAGCTGGGCCCTGAAGCAGATGGTCCCGCCCTCCGTGCGCCGCTTGACCGACTGGACGGCGGTGGAGGCCCAGCTGGGCCTCCACTTCGGCAGGCCCGCGCTGGAGGGCAGACTGCCGCTGGAGGAGACCGTGCACGTGCTGACCGTGGGCGGCGAACGCTACCGCGCGTCGGTCAAGGCGCTGCTGCGCAACCACCGGCCCGGTGGCAGCTATGAGATGACGCTCAACGCGCGTGCCGCCCGCACCGAGACGGTCACGGGCCGGCGGGGCACCGAGTGGAGTGCCGTGGGCGGCGCGGGCGGTGGCGTGCTGGTGCCGGTCGGCGGCTCGACCCGGCTGCGGATCGGCGGCATGACCGCCCGCGGCGGTCTCGAACGGTCCCGGCAGGAGCAGTTCACGGCCGCCAACACCGTCTACCGCCGTACCGAGACCGACGGCCCGGTCGACGAGCACGTCTACGACGCGGTCTACGAACTGTCGCTGCGCCCGGAGGGCCCCGGCCGGCGCGGCCGGGGCGAGCGCTGGTGGATCGAGCGGCCCTACCTCACCGCGACGATCGCGGTGCCCCGGCAGAACGTGCCCGCCGTGCCGCGCGAGCCGGTGCCGGTGAGCGAGGTGGGCCGGACCACCTATCTGCGCGCCTGGCCCGCCGACACCCGGGACGAGGTCGACTTCGCGCGGGGCGGCACCGGTGGCGTGTACCCCGCCTTCCTCGTCGTGCCGGAACTGACCCGTCTGGCGGCCTCCGGCTACGCCCGGCTGGCCGGACTGCCCGGCCGGTGGGCGGCCGAGCCCGCCAACTGGCCCCAGGAACTGACGGAACTGACCGGCTCCGCGGCGCTCGCCGCGCGTCTCGGTGCCCTGACCGGCCCGGACGGGTACGGTGTCGTGCTGCCCAAGCGGGACGGCTGGCGCTACGAGGCACGGCTGAGGCTGCGCGCGTTCGCGGCGCTCGACCTGGGCGAGACCGCCGGTGACACGGAGATCGAGCAGTACTCGCAGGCGACCGACCGGTACGCCCGGGCACGGAAGACGGGCTGGCACGCGGGCCTGAGCGCCAACCTGGGACCGCAGGTCGGCTTCGGCGCTCTCGCGAGCGGCGGCTCCCAGCACGAGGGCACGGCGGTACTGGCCCGGCAGGAGGGGGAGGAGGGCTCCTCCCCCGAAGGCTCCTCCCACGGCGGCCACCACCAGGGCGGGGCCGGGGTGCGGGCCGTCGCACTGGTCCAGACCGGGGCCCAGTGGGGGTGGGGACGCGGCCGGGACCGGCTGCGGGGCATGGTGGAGATCAGCCGTGCCACCTACGGGGAGGCCACGCACGTCATCGAGACGGCCCCGGTCTTCGAGGTGACGGTGGCGCGTGCCAAGGGCGACAGGCGCGAGGAGTTCGTCCGCTATCTGCGCGTCGAGCACGGGCTGGAGATGCTGGTGCCCGAGCACCGCGTGCCGGACCTGCTCCCGCCCCGCACCGCGACGCCGACTCCGCTCGCCGCCTCCGGGGCGGCAGAGGACGGCACGCGAGCCCTCCGGGACGACGCGGCCGAGGCGGGGCCTTCGCACGCCGTCCAGACGGCCGGTCCGTCCACGGCGGGCCCGTCCAGGGCTGGCCCCGCCACGGCCGTCTCCGCCGAGGCCGCCCCGTTCGCCGGCGGCCCCGCCATCCTCGCCCGCACCCACCTCCTCGGCCGCCCGCTGCCCGGCGCCGCCCACGTGGAGCGGCTGCGCGCCGACGACGTGCTGGGGACGATCGTGGAGCGGCTCGATGCACGCGGCGCGCTCGGCAGGAACGGGTCGGCCCGCGAGCACCTGCTGCGCGCGCTGAGCGCCACGTTCTCCTCCGACGCGCTCCAGACCCAGTACACGGCCCTGACCGGCACCGGCGTCGCACGCTGGTTCCCGGTCAGCGGTCCCTTCGCCAGTACCCGGTACGTGTGGGTCATGGTGACCGCCGACCTGGCCGCCCCGCACGCCCACCGGGCCCGGCCGAAGGTCAAGCTCACGCTGCGCTCCGAAGGGGTCGACGAGGAGAAGACCGGCCGGGAGCGCTCCTTCCGAGCCGGGGCCGGCCTCAGCGTCCGCACCCGTATCGGCAACCACGACGGCCACGGCGGCACCGAGCTGGAGGCGTCCTACGGGATGGGCCGGGAGCGGTCGCACGAGACCGCCCGGCAGACCGTCGACATCGCACGGGCAAACACCCGCGAGGGTTCGGAGGAGTTCGAGCACCGGCTCACCTTCCGGATCAGGATGGGCGCGACGACCGAGCCGCCCGCCGCGCTGGCGGTGCCCGCCCAGGCTGTGCGGGACGCGGCCCGGCACGTGGCGGCGCTGGTGCGCGGCCGCCGCGCGGCCCGCCGCGACGACCCGGTGCGTCTGTGGACCTGGCAGGACGACGGCCTCGGCGACCGGCCGCCGGTCACCGGTGACGTACGCCTGCTCGTCCCCACGCACCTGACCGCGCCCGCCGAACAGCCGGTACCGCCGGTCGTCGCACCGGTGCGGCCGGAGGGAACACCGGTCTGGACGGACCCGGTCCCGGACCGGTCCGCGGCCCTGCCCGAGGCACTGACCGACTACCTGCACCCGTGGGACGTACCGGCCGCGCACGCCGCGCAGCGGTGGGTCAAGGCCGCGGCGCACACCGCGCGGCGCGCCCCCGACCTGACCCGCGAGAACGCCTGGGAGGTGCCGGGACTCGACCCCCTCACCACCGCCGGCCTCAGCTACGACCACCACACCTCGACCACGATGCTGCGGGCCAACATCGCCCGGCTGCTGCGGCACCGCTACCAGGTCCCGGTCGGCGGGCGCACCGTCACGGTCGGCTTCGAGCTGACCGCCGCCGAGGTGGTCGGCCCGGTCGAGGGCGTGCAGTTCAAGGCCCGCCGGTACCAGCAGGACCACACCAGCCCCAAGAGCGAGCGGAGCAGCTCCCGCGGCGGGGTGCTCTCCGTGGGTCCCGAGGCGGGCGGCACCGTGGACGGCACCCGCGTCTTCGACCGGACCACCTTCGACGTGTACGGCGTGCGCACCGGCGACAAGGAGGGCTTCGAGGCGGGGGAGACCCGGGAGACGAACCGGGAGGCCACCCGCCGGTACCGCCACTACCGGTTCGACGTCACCGTGGTCGCCCAGCTGGACGGCGGCGCCCGCCGCGCCCTGAGCGTCGACGTACCCGGCGGCCTGTACGCGATGCTGCCCCTGGACGACGACGGCCGGCTGGCCGGCGGCCTGGAGGAGAGCCTGCCGCACCTGTTCCCCGCACCCGGGAGGACTGCCGGTCCCGGGGGACCCGAGGAGCCCGCCAGGCCCACCGTGCCCGCCGGGCCCGAGCGGCTCGCCGAGCCGCTCGGCGAGCCGCTCGACGTGCACCCGGCCGCCCGGACGATCGGCGTCCCGCGCGCCGAACTCCCGTACGTGCCGGAAGTCGTCCGTGCGCTGCGCACCGCCCTCGAACACGCGGGCCAGAGCGTGCCGGAGAGCGTATGGGACCTGCTGCCGCAGCGGTTGCTGAGCAACTACCGCTATCTCGTGCCGGGGGAGGGCGAGTTCGCGAACACGGGCCTGCTCGTCCCGCTGGGCGGCGCCGAGGCGCTGATCACGCTCGACCCGCAGGACCCGCGGACGGTCCGCCTCCCGGCCGGGTCGTACGACCGCCCCTCGGCGCTGGGGACCGTCCCCGAGGAGCCGGAGCCCGGCGAGGCCGCGGCCGAGAGCGCCCCCGGCGCGCCGGCCGGGCCGCTGGACCTGGTGCCCGGACGCGACACCGCACCCGAGCGGTTCCACGCCAACCAGGCGATCAACGCCTCCTACCTGACCGGCGCCCACGTACAGAGTCACTCGGGCCCGACGAGCGCGACCCGCGCGGCGCTCTCGATGTCGTACGGCATCGGCCTCAGCCCCGGCGTGCTGGAGGTCGCCAGGGTCGGCGCGGGGATCTCCGGCACCGCCAACGCCTCCGCCCGGTCCACCAACTGGGTGGGTGACGCGGAGGGCGGCCACGTCGAACTGGCCAACGCCGGCTCCATTCTCGCCGCCTACCGGCCCGTCTGGACGGTACGTCTGCGCACCGACGCGCTGCGCCGCTGGGCGGACATCCCCCCGGTGCGGATCCGTACCGCAGGCGACCGCCGGCTGCTGCTGTACGTGCCGGAGCACTACCTCGGTCAGGCTCCGCAGCAGGTCACAGCGGCCGGCACCGGAGAGCGGGAACACCGGCTGCCCGCCGTGCACTACGCGTCCGGTCTGACCGGCCTGCCCACGCTGTTCGACCGGATCGTCGCCGCCGCGCACGAACAGGGACTGGAGCTTCCGGTGGGCAGCGTGCCCCGGGAGGAACTGCTCCAGAAGCTGTGGAACCTCGACTCGCACCTGGATTCCGCGGTCGGCAACGCGCACGGTTACGCCTTCACCCTGCACGACCGGCACGGCAGGCCGGCCGCGGGCATCCAGGTGCACACGGTGCGGTCCTCGCGCGGCACCCGGGTCGGCACCACCACCGACAAGGCACCCATCGAGAACGTCAGGACCGCGATCGACGGCACGGGCGGCGGCCACACCGTCGGCCAGTCCACCACGCTCACTCTGCCGTCGGCCGAACTCGACCTGCTGCCGCTGCCGTTCAAGAATCCCGGCGTGGGCCTGGGCGTCAGCGCCTCGCTGGCGATGACGTGGTCCAACTCCGACGGCATCAGCGCCGGCCGCACCGGCCTGTGGGTCGTGGTGCCGCGCTTCACCGGGCACACGGCCGCCTACCGGGTGGAGTTCGCCCACAGCGCCGTGGTGGCGGTGCGCGGCGCACGGCCGGTCAGGACGCCGGCCGTGCCCGGCCAGGCCCTGGTGCGGATGCCGGAACCCGACGCGTTCCGGTACGGCTTCCCGGTGGACGAGGAGGCGTTGTCGGCGGACGGCGCGGACACGGAGACACGGACCGCGGGCCCCGTGAACCAAGCGCCGCCGACGGCCGACGGGGTGGTCACACGCGGCCGCCCGACCGAGGAGGCCGCCGGAGCCGTCCCCGCGCCGCCGCGGACCGTGCCGTACCAGCCCGACGGGATCCGAGGGACCGTCCGCCACGCCGATCGCCCCGTGGCCCTTCCTCCGCACGTCGCCGAGGGGCGCGGTGTGGGCATGGGCATCGTCGAGATCGACGAGGACACGGTGCGCGCGCTGCGCGACGGGCTCACCCGGGAACTCCTCCGGCTCGGCTTCCTGCCCGGGGACGAGGCGGCGCCCCTGGCCGCCGACCGCTGGTGGACGCACGCCGGCGAGCTGGACAGCCGACTGGAGAACCTGGAGAAGCTGGACAAGTGGGTCTCCCGCCGCGGACTGGAGTCGCACTACGACCAACTGCACCAGTCCGGCCTGGTCTTCACCCTCTACCGGCGTCGCGGCACCCTCGGGATCGACTTCGACCTGGATGCCGTGAAGATCACCCTCAGGGCGGCTCCCTCGCCGGACCGGGCGCCGGAATACCTCGGTTCGACCGACGAGATGGCCGTGGTCAACCTCGGCATGGGTATGGACACCGCCGGCCAGTCCAGCGGCGGCGGCAGGTCGGTCGGGCTCAGCTTCCGGTTCAAGGGCCTCACCCAGCAGCTGAAGGGCGCCGTCACCGGATTCGACGTACGGCGCTCGGTGGGCGCGACCGACAGCGTCTCCTTCCTCAACAACCGCCCCGAGCTGCTGGAGTACCCCGGGACCGTAGACAAGCACGCCCTGTACGTCGACCTCACCGCCACCCTGGAACTCCAGCACAGCGGCCTGCGGGGCCGGATCCGGCCGGGAGCACGCGACCCGGAGCCGATCACGCTGCCCGGGCAGCGGGCCGTGGCTCATCTGCTGCCGCTCGGCGCCCTGGAACACCCCGGCAGGACGTCGATGCGGCACACGCCGGCCTCCGTGCTCGACCGCGCCGTGGTCTACCACGTAGACGCCACCGGCCTGCGGGAGGCGGCCGTGTCCGTGCTCGGCGAACTGACCGGCCCGCAAGGCCAGGCCGACCAGGAACTGACCTCCTTCACCAGCACCATCCAGGTGCGGTCCCACCTCAAGGAGATCCTGAACGGGCGCTACACCACCGACCAGTTCTTCGACACCGGCTTCCGCAACACCTTCGGCGCGGTCGACGTGCGGGGCCGCATGGGGCTGTCCGCGTTCGCCGGGGCCACCAAGGACAAGTTCGTCCTGGGCGTCATCCGCCTTTGGATGACCCAGACCACCGGTACCGACACCTCGTCCATCGGCCTGTCGTGGACCCAGGCGGGCGTCACCGTCGGCGGACCGGCGGGCGACGGTGTCGCCCTGCAGGGCGAGGTCGGCGCCTCCCGCACCTGGCAGTGGAACACCTCCTCCAGCCAGGGACGCACCGGCGCCAAGGAACTGATCCAGCTCGACTTCAACCGCGCGTACGCCTACCGCACCCAGGTGGACCTGGAGGTCTCCGGCCGGCTGGAGAAGACCGCGAAGCTGCTCCCGGGCACCTACCGGTCGGACCGTCAGGACGTCACCGGACGCACCGCCCTGTACCTGCTGTCCGAGCCGGAGGCGCTGGATCAGTACGCGAAGGATGTCCTGCCGGTCTCCGACGAGCAGCTCGCCGACGTCATGAACCGCTGGCACGACGGAGAGGTGCGGTTGAGCGGCAACACGGTCGCGGGCGTGCTGTCGCGCTGGATGCTGGACGCCCCCGAGCCGGGGCAGCGGCCGCTGACGCGTGACGCGCAGGAGACCGCGGACGTCCTCGGCACGCTCAGGGCGTCCCGCGCCGAACTGGCGGACCTGCTGGCCCGCCTGCACGACAGCGGAGCGCTGCCGGTGCTGGACGAGCGGATCAGGACCGCGTTCAACCGCCGCTTCGGGCGGAACCTCGGGACACCGGCCGATCCCTTCCCCCAGGTCGGGTTCCCCGAGTACCTGACCCGCCGGGACCGCGGCGGCCGGCTCCTCGGCCACAGCGGCGTCCACTCCCTCGCCTACGAGGGCGAGCGGTCGACGTACGACATCGTGCGCGAGCAGGTGGACCGGGTGGCGCCCGGCCTGCTGGCCGCCCACCCCGACCTGTGGACGGGCGACGGGCGCCGGATCGGCCGCTTGCAAGGTGCCGTGAACGTCCTGCAGTCACTGCTGGCCGAGGGCCGCGACTCGGCGATGCTGGAAGACCTGCTCTCCCCGCACGGCCACACCTTCTACCTGGTCAACCCCATCGGCTGGCTGCTGTCCGACATCGTCGAGATCAACCTGACCGGCACACTCGACTCCGGCCCCGAGGTGTACGACTTCCGGCCCGAGACCGGCCTGGAGAACTACGGGCACGGCTACGAGAGCACCTCCGCCACCACCTCCCGGGACGCCTCCACCGCCCTTACCGCCGGCCGGCTCGGCGTCGGTGTGGCGCCCACCTCCACCAATGCCGGCGTCAGCCTCGGTGCGGGCACCCACCGCGGCGTCACCCGGGCCGAGACGGCGACCACGGAAGAGACCGCCTACGCCTGGAACGGCACCTACCTGGCCCGCTTCGCCCACACCCTCACCGTGCGGGTCCGCCGCCTGGACATGGCCGGCCGCCCGCTCAACAACTGGCTCGCCGGCCTGTACCGCGGCCTCGACACCGCCCGGTCCACCACCGGCACGACCAGCGTCCCCGGGGTGCTCGACCTCCAGGTGCCGCGCGGCCTGGCGGAGTTCCGTCCGGTGTACGGGCCGCGGGCCGAGCGCGACCCGCGCCCACTGCCGCCGCTGCCCGGCGACGCGTACATCACCGGAGTCCTGCTCGACGACGCGCTGCCCGCCGCGCTGAAGCTGATGACCAGGCTGTTCGGCTCCGACGCCGACGGCGCGACGGTCCGCACCAGCCTCACCGTCCGGCAGCTGATGAGCCGCGGCCACCTGACCAACCACCTGCTGAGGGCGTCGGCCGGCGGCCGCCACCTGCTCACCGACACGCTGTTCGTGCCGGGCCACTCCTCCAAGCGGGCCCGGCTCCATCTCGAGGGCGACCTGTTCGACCTCGAGGTGCTCGGCCCGGTCCACGGCACCGGAACCGGCCGCTACACCAAGCACCAGAGCGGCACCACGGTCAGCGCCAGCAACGACCGCTGGCGCCCTTCCGCGAGCGCGGGCACCTCCGGCTCGGGCGTCATGCACCAGCACGACCCGGCCAAGACCCAGGACGGTCACGCCTACCCGCCGTACACCGGATCGGCCGGCACGTCGGCATCCTGGAGCACCGGCAGCGGCCTGGCGGTCGCGGGCACCGAGAACTACCGGCGCGAGCAGCACATCAAACAGCAGGGCCCGGTCCACCTGGTGCGGCTGCGCGGCCGCTACCGGCTGATCGCCGAGCGGTACGACCGCAACCTGATCGGACCGTCCGTCTCCGAGCGCGGCACGCTGTACAGCGACCCGTTCACCGGCGACGTGTACGCGGAGCTGTTCCAGGCCGAGGTCGACGAACTGCTGGCCCGGCTGAGGGAAGCTCCCGTCCCGCCGGCCCTCGACGCCGCGCGCTGGGCAGCTCTGGACGGCGCCCACCCGTTCGACCTCGGCGCGCTCATGGAGGACGCCGCGGACGAGCCCGGCATGGCCGCGGCCCGCCTGCACCAGACCGTGGCCCGCCGCGTCCGGGCGGCGTCCGCCGGACCGCTCGACGCGGTGGTGCTGCGCTTGGACCGCGCCGCACTGGAGCCCCGGACCCGCCGGGCCGCCCTGCGCTGGGCGGCGGACACCCTCCGCGCGGACCTGGCCGCCGCCCGGCAGGCCGGCCTCGACATCGCGGAGCCGGAGGCCCTGTCCCGGTACGAGCGCGCGCTGGACGGCGACCGGGCGGTGCCGGCGCGCACCGACGGCGGCGACTTCGTCGACGCCGTCGTCGAAGAGGTCAACCGGGTCCGCGGGGCGCTCACCCCCCAGGGCCAGGTCTCTTCCGCGCCGCCCCGCTGGCCGCTGCTGCTGGCCTTCACCGCCCTGTCCGTGGACCACCTGGCCCGCGACGTCGCCCACGAACTCGACCTGCCGGTCCGGATCGACGTCACCGGAGCCGGCGGCCGGGTCGTCAGCCGCTGGGCGGACCCCTCCGGCCGCGTCCACCCGTTCCACCCGTCCGCCCCGGACGCCCCCGGCACGGCCGGGCTGACCGCCGAGCAGGCCGAAGCCGCCGGGCTGCTCACCCCGGCGTCCCGCCGGGCTGTCGACGCGCTGGGCCTCACCGAGGCGGAACTGGGCGCGCTCCACCGGTCGTCCTGGCGGCCGGGGCAGACCCTCGACGAGCCGGTCCGCGCCGAGGCCGTGGCCCGCCTGGAGCCGATCCACCCCGATCTGCCCGGCCTGTTCCACCGCCTGTGGGAGGCGCCCGAGCGGCTCGCCACGGAGCCCACGGACGAAGCGGCCCGCGACACCCGGCAGGCCCTGGACGCGGTACGGAACCTGGCCCGTGACGTCGAGGGCGGCGCCGGCGAACGGCTCGGCGGGATCGTCGCGCGCACCGAAGCCTCCGCCGCACCGCACCCGGGCGCCGCCCCGACACCCCGGCACGCCCAAGACGAGCCGGCTGCCGGGCAGGCCGTGGCGACCGGTGCGGACAGTGCGCCCGATACGGGCACGGTGACCGCTGCGGACACGGTGACAGCTGTGGACAGGGCGCCCGATACGGGCACCTTGACAGCTGCGGACACGGTGACCACCAGGGACACGGCGGCCGATGCCGATGCCGATGCCGTCCGGCAGGAGGTGCCCTCCGACATCGACCGGATCCGCGCCCGGTTCGAGCAGGCGGTCGGCGCGTACCACCACGCGAGCCCGGAGGCGCGGGCCGCCACTCGCGCGGCCGTCAGCCGGCTGCGCGACGTGCTGCGCGGGGCCTACCCCGAGCACGGTGAGGAGGCCCTGGCCGCCTCCTTCTTCACCACGGACCCGACCGGGGCGGGCCAGGTGGGCCCGGCGGAGGCAGGCGCCTCCCACCGGGACCGGCTCGAGGAACTGCTGGCCGGCGGCAGCGTGCGCGAGCTGATGACCGCGTTCTTCAACGCGGTGGGACGCAAGGCGCTGTTCGAGAAGGACGACACCGTTCCCAGCCTGACCGCCGTACTGAAGTCCGTGCTGGCCCCGCCGACCGCCGAGGACAGCGGACCGGTGTCGCGCGCGGGCCTGGCCGAGGCGGTCCGGCTCGGCCTGGACGGGCCGGCGCTGGAGGCGTACGCGGCCTTCCTGCACGGCGGCCCCAGGGCCGAGCTGGCGCGGCGCACCGCCGAGGACCCGGCGACGGCCTCGCAGGCGCACCTGTTCAGCGCCGAGGACCCCTTCGCGCTCGGCAGCCTGGCCGCCTACCGGGCCGACGGAGAATCGGCGAAGGACCCCTTCGAGGTGGTCCACAGCCAGGCGGCGCGGGTGGTCCGGCCGGATGAGCTGCGCGTGACCGACGACCGGAGGAAGACGTCCCGCGACTACACCTACCTCGGCGTTCCACTGAGCGAGAGGGAGCGGACCTTCCTCGCCCGTCATGAACGTCCCGTGTCGCTGGTCGGGTTCGACGTGGAGGAGGTTCCGCTCGACTCCCTGGACTTCGACCCGCAGTCCGGTGAGCCCGACCTCACCGGCGTCCTGGGCAGGCCCGAGGTGCTGACCGTGGAGGTGCGGCGCCGGTCCCTTCCCACCACCGAGGTGGGGGAGGAGCACGACGTCCCGCAGGCTGTCCGCCCCGCCGGCCCGGTGGAGCGCGTCCTGGCCGTGGTCCGCGCTCCGAAGACCCGGGCGGCCTCGCGGGCCGACGGCCTCACCCTGGACGAGCAGGGACCGGAACTCCCCCTGAGCTGGGTGGATGGGGCCGCCTTGTTCGACCTGGACGAGGATTCCCCCTGGTACCGGCACTGGCACGGCGAACGCGGCATGCCGCTCGTCGCGGGGCTCTCCGGCAGCGCCCTGCGCATGCTGCGGGCCCACCAGTGGCTGAACGTGCCGGGTGACACCGGCACCGGCTTCCGCCGCGCGCTGCTCGGCTGGATGCTGCCCGGCCAGGACCACTCGCTGTTCGAGATCATGCGGGGCGCCTACCTGGCGGACGCCGTCGGCGCCGAGGAGGAGCGGGCGCTCGACGGCGACGTCCGGCACCTCTACACCCTGCCCGGTCTCGTGCCGGCACATCTGCAGCCGCCCCCCGGCACCCAGTCGGTGACGGGGGACCCGGACGTGTCCCCGGCCGTGGACTACTCCGTCGTCCACCCGGACGACATCGACCTCGTCGTGGAGAGCGAGCCGAACGAGATCCTTTGGCGGTTCTCCAACACGGAGCCGGAGGACGTGTTCACCCAGGGGTTCGCGGCGGACGAGCCCGGGACCGTGGTCTCGCTGGATGAGTGGACGGTCTTCAACCCGCCCTCCTCGTACGTGTCGACGACACGCGATCCCGAGCTGTGGTTCCGGGAGAAGCGGTACCGGTATGAGATCCGGGCGGACGCCAACGACGACCCGACCGGAGTGGACGTCAACGCCACTCTGGAAGTCCAGGGCCTGGCGCCGGAACACGAGGGTGAGGAAGAGGTCGCCTTCACCCTCGGCATCCGCCCGCAGGCGGTCATCTTCGTCTACGACGGTGCGCTGGACCGCACCGGCACCTGGGACCCGCGGATGGGGCAGGTCGTGTGGACCTGGGGTGTGGTCAGCGAGGTCGTCCCGCCGCCTCGGCTGACGGTCGTCAATCCCGACCCGGACAGCTCCTCGGACGACGGCGCCGTGGAGCCCGCCGCCGGGCGCGACACGGACTCCGCGCCCGCCGTGGACTACTCCATGGTCCACCCGGACGACCGCGACCATGTCGTGGAGAGCGGAGCCGAGGAACTCCTGTGGCGCTTCTCCGACCGGCGACCCGAGGAGGTGTTCAGGCAGGGCTTCGATGCGGACGCCCCGTGGGCCCTCGTCTCGCTGCCGCAGTGGACGGGGATGAATCCCGCGGCTCCCTACGTGTCCACGACCCGCAATCCCGCCCTGTGGTTCGACGGGAAGCGCTACCGGTACGAGATCGTCGCGTCCGCCAACCCCGACCCGACCGGGGTGGACGTCCTCGCCACGCTGGACAGGCGGGGCCTGCACTCCGACCAGCCCGAGGAACAGGAGGTGGCGTTCACCGGAAGCATCAGTCCGGACGCCGTGGCGATCGTCTACGACCGCGATCTCAACCGGTCCGGCATGTGGGACGGTGCGCGGGTCGTCTGGGTGCCCGGGGAGTACACGCAGGCCGCCGAGGAGTCGCCCGCGAGGCCGGCGACCGCGGACGCGCCCCCCGCGGTCGACTACGCCGAGGTCCGTCCGGCCGACCGCGCCCACGACGTGGAGAGCCGGCCCGACGAGACCGTCTGGCGCTTCACGGACAAGCGGCCGGAGGTGGTGTTCGCCACCGGCTTCCGCGCCGACGACCCCGAGGCCGTCGTGCGGCTGCGGCACTGGGTCGAGGACAACCCGGTGGCCGCCCACGTCTCCACCACCCGGGACCGCACCATCCGGTACATGGGCAGGCGGTTCCGCTACGAGATCCGGCCGGAGGCCGGCCACGACCCGGCCGCGGTGGACGTCAACGCCACCCTGGCCAGGACGGAAGGCATCCCCGAGTACCGGGAGGAGGAGCAGGAGGTCGCCTTCACCGGCGCCGTCGACCCGCGGGCGGTGGTCAGGGTCTTCGACTTCTTCTACCACCAGACCGGAACCTGGGACGCCCAGACCGGGCAAGTGGTGTGGACGCGGGGGGACACCGCCGCCGCGACGGCCGTCCCGCGGTCCGCCGACATCGCTCCGGCACTGACCGCGGACACGACCTGGGCGGCCGAGGCGGTGTCCGCCGGTACCGGCGGCAGCGGCCGGGCATCCTTCGGGCCGGTGCTGGGCCGGGGCGAGGTCCGCAGTGAGCGGTGGCTGCCCTTCCGTTCCCGGACGGGCCGGGACGGCCGGGAGGAACCGGGAGCCTTCCACTTCACGACCCCCCGGGCAGGCGAACGGCCCGTGGTGAGCAGGCCCGGGCCCGCCGGGTCGGGCGAGCGGACGGACGTCGGGTACGACTGGGTCTGGTACGGCGGTGACACTGCGGGCGGCCAGGTGCTGGCGCTGACACGACGCGTGTACCTGGCCGGGGGCGACGGGGTGGGCGAGCGGGAGTTGGCCGGACTGCGGCAGGGCCTGAGGCGAACCCTGGAACAGTTGGTCAACGCCCCGGCCTACCGTCTGCCCGCACTCCAGCCGGACCAGGTGAGCGGACCCGCGCGTCCGGGACCCCGGCTGCGCGTCGAGGTGGAGTTCACGGCCGCACCTGAGACCGCGCACACCGTCGTCACCGTCCGGAGCGGGGTGCCCGGGAAGCGGGCCATGGTGCAGGGGACGTGGTTCACGGGGGTGCATCCCGCGGCCTACGTGCACGAGATCGTCCACGGCCTCGGCGTCCTCGACGACGCCGCCGATCCGAGGGTGCTGCTCACCCCCGGCGGGCGCGCGGAGCAGGACGTGCCCGAGGGCCGGTCGAGCCTGATGGGTAAGGTCCGCAACGTCTTCACGTCCAGGCTGGTCCTCACGCCGGATCACCTGCGGCAGATCGCGGAGACGTTCGCGCCGTACGCGCATCGCGGGGAAGGCCCCGCCGCGGTGGACAGACGGCCGGACGGCCGTGCGGCCGACGAGGAGAACCCGGCGGTGCGCCCGGTGCCGTCCGCCGGCTCGGCGGAGGGCCGGGAGGCAGACGCGGCGGCCGCGGTCGACTACACCAAGGTCCATCCCGACGACGAGCACCACATCGTGGAGAGCCACCCCTACGAGATCCTGTGGCGCTTCTCGGACACGGCACCCGAAACGGTCTTCACCACCGGGTTCCGGGCGGAGGACCCAGGCGGCCTCGTGCGGCTGGAACGCTATGTCAACTGGAACCCGAAGAACGCCCAGTACGTGTCCACGACCCGCGATCCGGCACTGCAGTTCAAGGGGCGCCGCTACCGCTACGAGATCATCTCCTCGCTCAACGACGACCGGACCGGGGTGGACGTCGCCCCGTCCCTGAAGGCGATGGGGCAGCGCCACGACTTCCCCCGCGAGCAGGAGGTCGCGTTCACCGGCAGGATCGGTCCGGGCGCGATCGTCCTGGTCTACGACTATCAGGAGCGGCGCACCGGAAGCTGGAACGCCCGCACCCGGCAGGTGGTCTGGACTGCCGGGGAGGGCTTCTCGGCGCTGATCGCCTCGGGTGAGGTACGTACCAGCAGGTGGGCGCCGCAGGGCGAGCTCGAGGTCGGGTTCGGATGGGTCTGGTACCGCAGGGGACACGCCGACGGGGACGTGCTGAGGCTGACGCGGCGGCTGCATCTGCGGTCGGACGGGGCGATGGAGGAGGAGTACCTGGAGGTACTCCGTTCGCTGATCTCGGAGAAACTGGAAGAATTGGTCAACGCCCCGGAGCACCGGCTGCCCGAGGAATGGCCCGTCCAGGCCGGGGCGGAGGCGCAAGGACCCCTCCTCCGCGTGGACGTCGAGTTCACCGACACGGCGCAGAGGGCGCACGGCTCGGTCACGGTGCGCCCCGAGGCGGAGCCCTCGACCACCGAGATCGTGGGCGAGATGCTGCGCGGTCTCGGGGTGTTCGGGGGCAGCTGGAACGGGACCGGGGCCCTGACGGAGGAACACCTCAGGCAGATCACGCAGACCCTGGCGCCGTACGTGCACCACGAGCTCGGCTCCGCGGCCGGCGGGTCGGGCTCGGACGCGGAACCGGCGGTGGACTACGCGGTGGTGCGCCCCGACGACCACGGTGACGTGGGGGGAAGCGGGGCGGGCGGGACGGTGCTGCGGTTCTCCGTTCCCGGGACGGCGTCCGGCATCCCGGGCGTGCCGGGGGCCCGGGACAGGGAGCCCGAGGACCCCGCTGCCGCGCCTCCGCGGCCGAATCGGTCCGCCCGCCGGGGGCCGAGCACGGGAACCGGGCGCCGCGACCGCCGGCGGGGGAACGCTCCACGACCCGAAGGAGACCGATGACGACCGGACCGGTGACGGCCGGTGCGGCCACCCCGGCGGCGCCCGACGAGGATGCCCCGGGCGCCGCCCCGGGGAGCGGGGATCCGCGGGACGTCCCCGAGATCCCCCCGGATCTCCGGGCGGCCGCCAAGCGGGCGACCACTGGCTGGGCATGGTGGACCCCGCCTGGTCCGGTGACGGGACGCCGCTGTCCTGGGCGGTGCGGGGAAGTGGCGGTCGGACGCGGCCGGCGAGATCGTGCAATGGCGGGGGAACGAGGAGTGCCGGCCCTCGCCGTCGGCACGCGGCTGGCCGCCGACCGACGAGATCGACGAGGCGGTCCAGCTCGCGGTCACCGGCTGCGGGCCGGCCGGGGAGGCGACGTGGCTGGCGGCGGGCGCCGGGGTGGCCGTACGGGGCGGCCCCGAGGACGACGTACGGCTGCAGGGGCCGGGTGGCTGTCCGAAGGGGCAAAGTGGCCACCGGGAGGACGGGAATTCCTGGGCGGTCGGATAATTTTCTGACGGCCCGACTGATTCCCGTCAGATACGGGCGAGTATTTCTAATGCCTTGTTTCTCGCCGTATTCATGACCAATTCGGCATGCGCCACTCGGTATTCGGCATTCGTCGATCCGTCATGCCGGAAGAAGCGGAGAACATCATGCAGTTCACGTCCAAGGCCGGTAAGGCCGCCCTCGCCCTCGGTGCGGTGTCCTGCCTCACGACCGGGGCCGTCGCGGCCACGGCCGCCCCGGCCGCGGCCGCCACCGCCCACACCTTCAAGGTGTGCGCGCAGGGCAACTACACCGCCTACGGCGAGCTCCCCCAGCAGGGCGGCATCGCCACCGTGCTCGTCGCGCCCGGCAAGTGCGCGACGCTCTCCCTCGCCTCGGGCACCACCTACGCGAAGGTACGGGGCGTCTACAACACCGACCCCAGCAAGAGCTTCTACGTCGGCACCGCCCACTTCACCGCGTCCAAGGGCTACAAGGGTGCCGCCAAGGGGACCACCAAGAACCCCACCCTCGTGAACCTCGGCTGACCCGACCGTCCGCCGCCTTCGGCGGACGCGCACGAGTGCACGGCACGTCTCCCCCCGTCCGGGCACTCGTGCGTCCCCCGACACCCCCTTGAGGATCAAGATGACCACGGCCGGCCCCGTCGACCTCGCCGCGCTGGGCGAGGAGTTCGTCCGCGACCCCTTCCCGGTCTACGCGGCACTGCGCGAACGCGGTCCGGTGCACCGGGTGCGGGTGCCCGAGGGCTACGAGGCGTGGCTCGTCGTCGGGTACGACGCGGCACGGGCCGCGCTCGCCGACCCCCGGCTCGCCAAGTCCTGGGAGCGGGCCTCGCCGACGCTCTCCCTGGTACGGCCGGCCTCCGGACCGAACATGCTCAACTCCGACCCGCCGGACCACGGACGCCTGCGCCGCCTGGTCGTGCGCGAGTTCACCCCGCGCCGCGTCGAGCGACTCGCCCCGCGCATAGAGGAGATCACCGACACGCTGCTCGACGCGATGCTGGCCCGCCCCGACGGACGCGCCGACCTCGTCGAGGCCCTGTCGTTCCCGCTGTCCATGGCGGTCATCTGCGAACTCCTCGGCGTACCCGAGCTGGACCGCGCCGCGTTCCGGACCTGGAGCACCGACGTGTTCTCGCACCCCGACCCGGCGGCCCGGAAGGCGGCGAGCCGGGAGATGGGCGACTACCTGAACCGGCTGCTGGACGACAGGCGCCGCACGCCGGGCGAGGACCTGATGAGCGCCCTGATCCGCGCCACCGACGAGGGCGGAGACCGGCTGAGCCCCGGCGAACTGACCGGCACCGCCTGGCTGCTGCTGGTCGCGGGCCACGAGACCACCGCCAACCTGATCTCCGCCGGTGTGCTCGCGCTGCTCACCCACCCCGAGCAACTCGCCGCCCTGCGCGCGGACATGACACTGCTCGACGGAGCGGTGGAGGAGATGCTGCGCTACGACGGACCGGTGGAGGCGGCGACCTTCCGCTTCGCCACCGAATCCGTCGACATCGCCGGCACCGTGATCCCCGGCGACGGCGAACCGGTCCTCGTGGTCATCGCCGACGCCGACCGCGACCCGGCGCGCTTCCCCGGCCCCGACCGCTTCGACATCCGCCGCCCCCCGCGCGGCCACCTCGCCTTCGGCCACGGCATCCACCACTGCCTCGGCTCCCCGCTCGCCCGCACGGAGGCGCGCATCGCCGTCCGGGCCCTGCTGCGGCGCTGCCCCGGCCTCGCGCTCGACGTCCACCCGGCGGCCGTCACCTGGCGCCGCGGCATGCTCGTGCGCGGCCCGCGCCGGCTGCCGGTGCGGTGGATGTGACCGGCCTCCGTGGCCGAATCATGCGGGACGTTTTCGATGCGCTTTCGTGGCGAGGCCGTAGCGCTCCTTTTCCGCCGCAGCCCTCGAAAATGCGAACACCCTCGGAGGCTCCAGGCTTTTCCACGCCGTGTATATGCAGTGAACATGCGGAGCCATTGGCGGACCACGGCACGGAGTACCATCCGGACGCGTCCACGCTCTTCCGGCTCCGGGAACCCGACGAGAGCTGAGCCCGAGCCGCGCCTGCGACGCGGACCTCCTGCCCGAACGTGCACGGTCTGTGCCCGCGCGCCGGGCGGGGACCGCGAAGACGGACCGGTAGGCCGTACGTTGTGCACTCGACCGCCGTCCACGGGTGCACCCGGCCATCGCACCTGCTCACGGCAGGCGGACCGCGCTCTCGGGGAGAAGCAGGCGCATGAGCGGCAACCAGACGGCGACCCAGTCCGGCCCCCGGCTCGAAACGGCCCGGACGCCCCCCTCCGCAACCACCCTCGCCGAAGCGCGCCGCCCACCCGGACCGGCGGCAGGAGTGACGGCGGGCCGCTCCGCGGCATCCTCCCGCCGGGAGCCGGCCAGTGCCTTCACGGCCCACCGCGCGGGCGAGGCGTGGCTGCTCGCCCCGGCCGGTTCCGCCGACCCGCGCGCCCTCTCCTTCACGGCCGGCCTCGCCCGGGACCCCGTGTGCACGGTCCTGGTGGCCGACCTGCCCGACGGAGCGGACCAGAACACGCTCGAACAACTCGCCCGGGCGGTTCCACCGGGGGAGGGCGACCTGCGGCTGCTGTTCGGCCGGCCGCCCCGCCCCGGCGCCGTGCGCGCCGCCCGGCAACTCGCCGACCGGCTGGGCAGAACGGTGACCGTGGCCTCGGGCATCCTGTCGCCCACGCCTGGCGGCGGCCTGTTCATCGGCCCGGACGGCGGAACGGGATGGGTGCGCTGCGCGCCCGGCGCGCCGGACGAGCCGGACTCCCGGCGCTTCCCGAAGCCCTCCTGGGAGTCCGCCCTCCCCGACGTGCCCCACCTCCTGGGCACGACCATGGCGGAACCCCTCCCCGCCGGCCTCTGGCTGCGCCCCGCGCAGGAGAGCACCGGCCTCCAGGAGCACCGCGCGCGGCTCTCCGGCGAGCTGCGGGTCTCCGCCGAACTGCTCACGGTGGTGGTCGGGGCGCCCGGCGAGGCGGAGCCGCCGCTCGCGGACGTCGTCCGCCTCTGGAACGTCCTCCCCGAGCGTCTGCGGCCGGACGTGCGGTTCGTCTGCTACGGCGCCGCCCGCCTGAGCGGCGGACGGCACTTCGGCGACGTCCTCGCTCAGGTGGTGGGCGAACCCGTGCGGCTCTACAACGGCCTGCCGCGGGGCACGGGCCCTTCCGACGACGTACTGCGGAGAGGTCCCGACGGTTCACCGGGCCGCCCGGTGCGGGCCCGCGAGTTCGTCCACCTCCCGCCGGCCGGCACCACCGGGCCCGTGCCGGTCCCGTACGCCGCGGCGCACGGCTGGCCGCTCGACGACCTCCCGGAGACCGCCCCCGGAACCCACCTCCTGGCGGACGGCACGGTCGTCGAGGTGGTGCCCAGCGGACTGTGGGTGCGCCCGCCGCAGGACCCCCCGTACGCCGCCGAGGTACGGGCAGCCGAACCCGACTCCGGTCACGAGCGGATCCTGTGCGACGCCACTCGCGAGGAGGAACTGCCCCGGCTCAGAAAGCTCGCGACCGACCTGATGAGCTCCTTCCCGCCCGAACTGCGCGCAGTGGTACGCCTCGGGGTCTGCCGCCCCACCATGCCTCCCGGCGGCTGGACGGCCGAGGAGCCCGGCCCGCGCGCGGGGGCGTCCTCCCCGCCCACCCCGGCCGGTGACGGCACCCGCCGGGAGCCGGGTGGCGGGGCACACCCGCACACCGCCTCCGGCAGGGAGCACGAGGGACTGCTGTCCGTGGCGGCCGAGATCCTGCGCAGGCATCCCGACCTCACCCCCGGCAGCCGCGACCCGGACACCGTCGCCGCCCTCGCGGCCGTGCTGCGCCGCCTCGCGGGCGGCGCGGAACCGGACGGCGAACTCCTGCGCGGGGGACTGCACCTGCTCCCGGCCCACCGCGGGTCCACCGGTCTGCGGGCCATCCTCGACGAGCCGATGCGGCGGTGGTACGCCGGGCAGTCGCTGATCGTCGACCCGGACGTGTGCGAGGCGTCGGCCCTCGGCCCCGGCGACGCACCCGGCAACACCGACTTCCTCATCTGGTCGGTGAACGGCCGCCGTACGGACCTCCTCGACCCGCTGTGCCCGGACCGCGTGCTGTTCCCGCCCGGCTCCCGGTTCCGGTTGCTCACGGCCCGGCCCGCCGTCCCGGACGTCGTCATGATGCGCGACCTCGGCCCCGACGAGACACCGGCTGAACCGGACCCGGACCTGGACCGGGCGGCGGTGCGGGAACTGACCCAGGCATGGCACAACTGGCTTGGCGACGCGAGAACTTGACGCTCCGGACAGCACCTCCCGGGGGTTCGGGGTGGGCGAAGAGGCGGAGTGTGTGGCTCGGGGGGCAGAGGGGTGGGTGGATCGCTGCGGTGGGTGGGTGTTTGACCAATGATCGGGTGGGCGTGG
>NZ_JBEXLP010000051.1:0-51949 GCF_040610035.1 Streptomyces sp. NPDC004542 | reverse complement strand
CCCGCGGCGGCCTCATCCCCCTTGACGCTGTCGTGGTGGTGGTGGTGGGGGGGGGCGTTCTTACTCCCGCCGGGGGCGCCCGCGGCGGAGCCCCCCCCCCCCCCTCTTCGTCGGCCCGCTCAGCTCGGGTTCGTGTTGATGACCGCGATCCGGTTGGTCCTGCTCATCAGGGCGGTGCGCAGGTTGAGGTACACGTCGTCGACCGTGACGGGGGTCTTCTTGCCGGTGCCCCGAGTGATCAGCACGTTGTCGAAGGCGTGGCCGTACAGCTCCTTCAGGGCGGCCCGGTCCGGGGCGTCCACCAACTGGCCGTTGACGGCCTTCACCCGGAGGAACTTCCACAGCGAGTTCTGCGGGCTGAACACGACCGAGTGCGCGGCGTCCGTCTGCACGGTCACGTTCGCCGACATGGCCGGCTCCGCGAACTTCTTCATCTCGCGGTCGACCTCGGCGTTGGAGACCGCCGGCTGCTTGGTGGTCGTCGGCACCGTCACCGCAGCCGCGGCGCCCGTCTCCACCTCGGCCCGGTAGGCCTCCTTGACCGCCTCGGTGGCCCGGCCCGCGTCGATGGCCTTGCCGGCCTTGCCGTAGACCGCGACGGCCTTGCCGGACACGAAGTTGATCGTGCCCTCCTTGACCGAGCCGGCGCCGGAGCCGCCGCCGACGTCCTGGAGGGCCGCCTGGAGCTTCTCGTCGTCGACCGGCATGACGGGCTCGACGACCCGCTTCTGGCCGAAGAGGGAGCCGATCACGGAGACGGGGTTGTAGTCGCTCTTCGCCGCCGCGCCGACCGTGGACGGGAAGTCGAACTGCAGCCCCGCCTTGTCCGGCGCGAGGGAGACCGTCCTGCCGTCCACCGACAGCTTCAGCGGCTTGTTCACCCGCTGGCCGAAGGCGTCGTCGAGTTTCCTGACCGCCTCGTCGCGGGTGCCGCCGCCGATGTCGACGCCGAGGACTGTGGTGCCCTTGGGCACGTCGGAGTGGTTCATCAGCAGCCCGGCGCCGTAGGCGACACCGGCGACCATGACCACACCGCCACCCAGCAGCGCCAGCTTGCTGCGGCCCTTTTTCTTCTTCTTGGACTTGGTCTCCGGCACGTTCTGCGTGACCGGTTCGGGCAGCTTGGGGGGCGTGTGCGGCAGCGGACCGTCGGCCGACGTGCCCGACCCGAAGGGGAACGCCGCGCCCGGCGTGACCACCGGCATGCCGCTGGTCACGGTGTGGGAGGAGACGTTGTCCGCCGCCGGGGAGCGGTAGCCGGGGGTGCCCGGCTCCGGGGCGGGCACCTGCGGGGTGAGGACCGCGGTGTCGTCGCTCAGGCCTCCGCCGGGACCGTGGCCCGGGACCGGGCCGGGGTGCGTACGGGGAGCGCCGGGACCACCGGGGCCGCTGGGGCCGCTGGGGCCGCCGTAATGGTCCGGGGCGTCGAACGCCATGGCGGGGTCTGCGTCCACGCCGCCCCGACCGCCCGGTGCGCCGCCGACGGACGGGGCCAGCATGCCGTGCCCGGTGACCGGACCGCCGGTGGGACCCGCGGGGCCCTGCGGTCCGCCGGTACCGCCGCGGGCGCCCGGTCCGTTGAAGTTGCTGGGCCCACCGGGACCGGCCGGACCGCCCTGGCCGTTCGGACCGCCCTGGCCGTTCGGACCGCTCTGGCCGTTCGGACCGCTCTGGCCGTTCGGACCACCGAGGCCGTTCGGACCGCTCTGACCGTTCTCCGCGAAGTAGGGCAGGTCGTCGCGGCGCGGCTCGCCGCTGCCACCGGGACGGGGACCGTTGCCCTTGCCGCCCGCGTGGCCGCCGCCCAGCGGCCCCGCGGCCAGCGCCTCGGTCACGTCGAAGGAGCCGGTACCGCCGCCGTGCCCGGGAGCCACGGGACCGCCGGTGGCGCCGGTGAGCCCCGCGCCGTTCGTCCCGCCGGGCCGGGACGCGCCCGGCACGCTCATCGAGCCGACCACGCCACCGGGCCGCCCCGTGCCCGGACGCGTACCGCCCGGAGCCCCGGAACCGCCCGGAGCCCCGGAACCGTTCGGACGCGCACCGCCCGCGGGACCCGCGCCCGGCGCCGGTGCGGCACCCGCGGCGGAACCGCCCGGCAGCCCGGCGCCGTTCGTGCCGCCGCCCTGACCGCCCTTGCCCGGGCCGGACTTGCGGGGCGCGAACCAGTCGCTGCGCTTCTCCCCGGCCGGGGCCGCGGGGTCGGCGGGCCGCTCCACGGTGCCCGTGGACATCGTGGTGGGGGCCGTGGGGTGCGGGTCCGTGCCCGCGTCGTCGGCCGCGCTGTCGGTGTCCGCCGCGACGGGCGTGCGCATCACGACCGGCGGGATGGGCCGCGATCCGGGGATGTTGATCCGGATGCGGGTCGTCAGCGTGGTCTCGGTCTTGCGTTCCTCCGGCTGCGCGGCCGAACGGCCCGCGTCCGCGCCGCCGTCGGAAACCATGGGGGTTCCGTACGGCGGCGTGCCCGAGGGGTATGCGGCTCCGCCGCGCCCGTTGGGCCCGGAGGACGGAGTGTCAGTTTCACGACTCAAGGCAGGTTCTCCCGGTTGGCTCCGCCGCCCGCGTTACGACCTCTCTCGGGCGACTCGGCGGCGCGCACCACCATACTGGCCACTTCTGGCGCTTATCCCATGACCGCTGGGGAAACCCACACCGGACTCGCACGCGCGCCGCACGGCGAAGTGGTACGTCACTTGCCAAGTCGGGCGGCAGCGCTCCCAGGTTGCCGTCCCGGCCCAAGGGTGGCGCAGATCACAGCGAGGGCCATGCCGCCGAGCAGGAACAGGTAGGAGCCGCCGCCCGCACCGAACAGGAAGTCCCCTTCGGGACGGCTGGCGGTGAGGAAGAGGACGGTGACGATCCAGCCGGCCACCGGCGCGACCGCCCCGGCGCGACCGCGCATCGCGTACGCCCCGCCGAGGAACAGCCCGGCCGCGCCCGCCAGCGCGAGCAGCAGCCCGCCCGGGAACCAGCCGGCCTGCACCAGGGCCCCGGCGACGGCGACCACCACGCCGAGCACGAACAGCCCCAGAAGAGCGGCGATCCGCCCGCCCGAGGGACGTTGCAGCGGCTGGGCGAGCAGCGAGCCCCGGTCCGCCCCGCTCATGACGCCTCCCCGAGCCCGCCCCCGAGCCCGTCCTCGAACCCGTCCCCGAGCCCGTCCCCGAGCCCGGCGAACAGGTCGGTCTCCCGAGCGGCCGGGCGCTCACCGCTCACCAACTCGTAGTACTCGGTGGTGAACAGGGGCTGCGCCAGTTCGTTGGAGAGCGCGAAGTAAGGCGCGTCCGGGGCGACCTCGATCTGGGTGACGTGGGCGCGCATCGCGGCGGCCTTGGCGGCGGCGTGGGCGCCGCCGTCGACGGCGGTGGTGATCCGCTCGTCGTCGACCACTCCCGGTACGTCCTCCACGGCGGCGGCCTTGGCGAAGGGCAGGCCGGGCAGGTCGTCGGCCAGCCGGGCGAAGGCGGCCTCGGCGACGGGGCGCGGCACCCGGTTCCAGTAGACCTTGGGGATCCGCCAGCCCGCTCGGGCAGCCAGCTCCACGGCCCTCATGGCGACGCGGTGGGCCTGGATGTGGTCGGGGTGTCCATACCCCCCGTTCTCGTCGTAGGTGACGAGGACCTGGGGGCGGACCTCGAGAATCACCTCGACGAGGTGTCCGGCGGCCTCGTCGACGTCGGCCTGCCAGAAGCAGGCGGGGTCACCGTTGTCCGCGATGCCCATCATGCCGGAGTCCGCGTAGCGTCCCGCGCCGCCGAGCAGCCGGAAGTCCGCGACGCCCAGCTCGCCCATCGCGGCGGCCAGCTCGCGCAGCCGGTACTCGCCCAGGGCGGCACCGGTCAGGTGCCGCAGCCCGGGCGGTATGACCTCACCGCGCTCCCCGAGGGTGCAGGTGACCAGCGTCACCCGGGCACCCCGGGCCGCGTACGCGGCCATGGTCGCGCCGTTGTTGATCGACTCGTCGTCCGGGTGCGCGTGCACCAGCAGCAGACGCCGCGCGGGCAGTTCCGTCATAGCCCCAGCCTACGAGGCCCCGGCCCGCCGCCCGGCCACCTCCTCGCCGCTTGTCACCCTTCGCTGTCGAGCACGTGAGCGATGGTGAGGGCGATCCGCTCGATCCAGTCGATCGCGTCGGTCACCTCGGCCTCGTCGATGGGCCGGCGCTGCCTGAGATCGCCGTCGATCAGGTCGGCGTCGTGCGCGATCTTGTTGCGCCGCTTGGTGATCTCCAGGTAGCGGCTGCGGAGCTTCTTCTCGTTGAGTGAGGTGCGCCCCTGGAAGAATTCCTTGTTGACGCAGCCCGCCGCCTCGTACCAGACCTTTTTCTCGGTCACGAGCTTGAGCACTTCGGAGATCTTTCCAGGATGCTGGAGCGCCTGCCCCGAAAGTTTCTCCCGCAGGTGCGCGACCACGGCGTCGGGCAAGGCCACGTCGCCGCGCCGCACGGCCTCGACCGTGTGTAACGGCAGCTCGTACACCCGGAGCTGGTACGGCATATCAGGGCTGTCCTTGGCTGCCAGTTCGGCGACCCGGCGCAGGACCTCCTCGTGGAACCAGTGGTCGATGGCCGCGACCGCCTGGACCCAGGCCGCTCGGTAGAAGTCGTCGATGTCGATCGTGGGCGAGCGGAAGGGCGTGAGCATCGCGCCCGCTTTGACCATGCGCCGGGCGTAGGACAGGTTCGTCATGAACGCCTCGAACTGCCGCGTTCGTGGTCTGGAAATGGCCATGCGCTCCCCCGAGAAAACTACCCGTGACGATCTCTACGAGAACGATTCCCGAGACGCAGGGGGGCCAGTCAAGCCACCCGGTGACACCTTGGATCAAGGTGACCGAAAGCGGCCCGTCCCTATCCGGAAGACGCCCTTCGGCATCAGGACAAGGGCCTGCCCTCGGCGCCCTCGTCAGTAACCCCGATGCGGGCGCGTGCACCCCCGGACGAGCCGGAGGTGTTCACCCGCTCGGGTGAGCGCGGTCCGCGGGCGGAACGAATGGGGCTCGGTGGGGTCCTTTCGCCTCGTGGCCCTGGGAAAGACCGCCCCCTCGCACCGGGCACGTGCGGTCGGGTTGCGGTGCCAGGTCGAGCTCCGCCCAGACCGTCTTGCGCGGACGCCGTCCCCGGGCTACGCCCCAACGGTCGGCGAGCGCCCCGACGAGGACGAGACCCCGGCCCGATTCGGCGTCTGCGACGGGGTCCTGCGGCTGTGGCAGGCGGTCCCCGTTGGTGTCGGTGACCTCGATGCGCAGGGTGCTCCCGATGACGTACAGGATGAGCTGGAAGTCACGGCCGGGGACTCGGCCGTGTGTGACCGCGTTGGCCGCGAGTTCGGCGACGAGCTGGCGTGCCGGGTCCAACGGCAAGTCCCAGGAGCGAAGTTGCTCGGTGGCGAGCAGGCGGCCGAGGCGGGCCCCACGTGGCGTTGACGAGAGGCGCACGTCGAAGTTGCGGACGGGGTGGTCGAGCTGGGCTTCGGAGGCGACGGTTTCGTTGATCACGTCACTCAGAGTGGCCACGTGCATCTACCGTGAAAAGCAACTACGCCCTTGCGTACAGTGGCTGTCGGGGGATTGTCCGGTGCTGTCCGGGCTGTCGGGCCCGGTCGCCAGGGTAGGCGCCGACCCGAACCGCACCCGGAAGGCCGGCGGACAGGAGGGCTCCGGGGGCGGCATGGGCATGATGTACGGCATGCCGAAGACGACACAGTTGCGCACGTACACCGTCCGGGACGGCCTTCTCGACGAGTGGGTAGAGCGGTGGCGGGAGGAAATCGTTCCGCTGCGACTGGAGCTGGGGTTCACGATCGGCGGAGCCTGGGTGGACCGGGAGCGCAACCAGTTCGTCTGGCTGATCTCGTACGAGGGTCCTGAGACCTTCGCCGAGCGTAACGCGCTGTACTGGTCGTCGCCCGAGCGGAAGGCCATGGGCCTGAACCCGGACGACTACCTCGTCCACACCGACGACCGTACGGTCGAAGGTGTCTACTGACCGCACGGTCACGCGGGGTCGAGCGGCAGCAGGTGCTGCCGCCGTTCCTCCTGGGTGAGAGTGCGGAAGACCCGTCCTCGGGCGGTCGCCTCCAGCCGGTCGTAGTCCGGCTCCGCCCGCCAGACGCGCGCCGTCCCGTCGGCCGATGCCGTGAGCAGTCGCGTGCCGTCCGGGGACCAGGCCACGGAGGTCACCTTGTCCTGGTGCACCCCGACGACGGCGATCTCCTCAAGAGTGGTGGCGGACCATACCCGTACGGTGCGGTCGTCGGCGCCCGTGGCGATGTGCCGCCCGTCGGGCGCCCAGGCGACGGCGCGGAGCCGCCCCTCGTGCCCCTTCAGCACCTCGATGCGCCGGCCGGTGACGGCGTCCCACACGGCGGCCGTCCAGTCGCCGGAGGCGGTCGCGATCCTCGTCTCGTCAGGGGACCAGGCCGCGTCCTCCACATAGTTGTCGTGGCCGCGCAGCACCGTGAACTGCTGTCCCTCCCCGATGTCCCACAGTCGGCACGTGCGGTCGTCGGAGCAGCTGGCGAGCAGCCGTCCACTCGGTGACCAGGCCACGCGCCCCACCCAGTCCTGGTGTTCGGTCAGTTTCAGCAGCTCGGTGCCGTCCGACGCGGACAGGACGCGCACCGCGCCGTCGTGGCCACCGGTGGCGATCCGGCCGCCGTCCGGCGACCAGGCGCACCCCTCGACGACCGCGCCGTGCCGTTCGAACAGGGTGCCGCCACGCCCGTCGGTGATCCGGAACAGGCCGTCGTTGGTGCTGATCGCGAGCCGCTCCCCCTGCGGGGCCCAGGCGACGGTCCAGACCCGGTCCTCCAGCTCCGCGACCGCACCGGCCGGTACGCCGGTGACCGCGTCCCACACCCGTACGGTCCCGTCGTCCGAGGCCGTGGCGAATAGGCCGCCGTCGCCGGACCACGCGGCATGGTTCACCGGAGCGCTGTGTCCGTCGGCCAGTACGGCTTCCGCGCCACGCGGGCGCAGGTCCCACACCATGGCGGTGCCGTCCGTGGAACTGGTGGCGAGCATGGTCCCGCAGGGTGACCAGGCGACGCCCCACACGGTGTCGGCGTGGCCGCGCAGCACGGCCAGGACCTTGGCGTCCTCGCTGTCGACGATGCGCACGGTGCGGTCGGAGGAAGCGCTGGCGAGCATCCGCCCGTCCGGCGACCAGGCCAGGTTCCACACGTAGTCGGTGTGTCCTCGCAGCAGCAGACGCAGGTCGCCGGTGTCGGCGTCCCAGATGCGGGCGGTGTGGTCCCCGGAGCCGGTGGCGATGTGCCGCCCGTCCGGTGACCAGGCGATGCCCTCCACGAAGTCCGAGTGTCCGACGAGTGTGGTGGCCGCCCTCCCTGCCGTCAGGTCCCACACGATCGCGGTCTGGTCGTGTGCGGCGGAGGCGAGACGGTTGCCGTCCGGCGACCAGGCAACCCCCCACACGTCCTCCGCGTGCCCGTGCAACTCGTGCACGAGCCGCCCGGTGTCCGCCTCCCAGACCCGTACGGTCCGGTCCTTGGAACTGGCCGCGACATGCCGGCCGTCCGGCGACCAGGCCACCTGCCTGTTGAGGTCCCCGGCGCCGGTGAGCAGCCGGACCGGCTCCCCCGAGGTGGCGTCCCAGATCCGTACGACACGGTCCCGTCCGGCGGTTGCCACCCTCGCCGAGTCCGGTGACCAGGCGACGGACTCGACCATGACACCGTCGCAGGGCAGCACCAGCAGGGCGCGTCCGGACGCCGCGTCGTGAACACGGGCCGTGCCGTCCCGGGACGCCGTGGCCAGCATGCGGCCGTCGGGTGACCACGCGATGTGCCGGACGGTGTCGGTGTGTCCGTCGAGCCGGGCGCGGAGGTGACTCGCCGCCAGCGCCGCCATCAGCCCGCGCCTGGCCGAGGGGGTGGGCGTGCACTCGCCGAGCGCGGCCAGCGAGAGCAGCAGGGAGCGCTCCGGTTCGCCCTCCGCGCTCAGGAGGACCTGCCGGCCGATGCTGTCGGAGACCCGGCTCAGGAAGCTCAGGTCGCGGCGCTGCGAGGCCTCGACGAGAGCGCGGGCGGGAGCGGACGCCTGCCCGGATTCCTCCAGCGCTTCGAGCCAGCGCCGGGCCGCCGTGAGGCGTTCCCCGGTGAGCAGGTAGTCGTCGCCGCGTCCGGCCCGCTCCCAGTCGGCCGCCCAGCGGTCCAGTTCGGCACGCTCGCGGAGTCGTTCGGCCCACGCCTCGACCTCCTGCCGCAGCGGGGCCCACTGGCGGAACAGGGCCTCGTGCGTCACCTGCGCGTAGGGCTCACCGCTCGTTGCGGAGCCATCGCCCGCGACATCGGTGCGCAGCAGCCGCGCCTCGATGAAGGCGTCGACCACATGACGTTCCGGTTCGTCGAGTTCGGCCAGCGGTACATGTCGGCGGGCCACGTCCTGGCCCTCGACGGTGACGAACCTGAGCAGGACCCGGAGGACGGAGTCGATGCCCACGCCCGCGCCGAGCCCGGCCACGGTGTTGTCCGCCTGGCGTGCCAGCGCGCCGGGCACTCCCCCGAGCCGCCGGTAGAGCTCCTCGGTGACGGTCCCACCGGGGCCGGAGGCGAAGTACAGCTCCTGGAGGAGGTAGGCGAGCAGCGGCAGGGCGTCGTCCGTCCCGGTCTCGCCCACGATGGTCTCGACGACTCCGGGCGCGAAGCTCAGACCGACGAGAGCGCCGGGCCGCTCCACGACATCGGCGAGCTGCGCCCTGCCCAAGGTACCGATGGCGACGGGGTGCTGGAGGAGTTCCGCGTGTCCGGTGCCGAGCAGCCGGCCGAGCAGGTCCACCCGGAGGGTGACCAGCACGCGGACCGCCGGATCCTGTTCCACGCAGACGCGCAGCGCTTCGAGGAACTGGGCGCGGTCACGCTCCCCCGCCAGGGTGACGACCTCCTCGAACTGGTCGACCACGAGGAGTATCCGCCGGAACCGGCCACCCCGCAGCCGCGACAGCTCGGCTCGCAGCGCGTCCGGCCCCTGGCGCAGCCTGCGCAGTACGACACTCGCCGTCTCCTGCCCGCCGACGGCTGCCGCCAGCGCACCCGCGAGGGCGCCCAAGGGGTTGGGGCCGGGGGCGAAGGCCGGTACGACGGTCCAGCGGCGTTCTCGAAGCCGGGGCATCACTCCAGCCCTGACCAGCGAGGACTTTCCGCTTCCTGACGCCCCGACCAGCAGCAGGAAGCGCTCCGCGGGGCGGGTAGCGGTGGCGTGCAGCCTGCGGGTCAGTTCGGCGGCCTGTGCCTCCCGGCCGAAGTACACGGGCGCCTCGTCCTCGCCGAACGCGTCGAGGCCCGGGTACGGGACCCGGTCACGCGGCCACTCGACCCGGGGCGGCGCGGGATTCTCCAGCCGGTAGACGACGACCTGCCCGACCACCAGGGCCACGATCAGCACGCCGATGGCCGGAACGGAGAACCGCCGAATCGCCTCCAACACCCAGGGAGCCTTGTCGGTGTTGGTCGCGTAGTTGGTGGCGATCCCCAGTAAGCAGGCGACCAGCGCCAGCACGATCTGGAGCGCGACCTGCATACGGTTCCTCATCGGACCCCACTCACGACCGCGTCGCCGGCTTCCGGCACCGCTCGACCCCCGTTCCACCAGCCCTGGAAGACCGGCATCGCCTTATTCGCCGAGCCCATCTTCTGAGCACTGACAGGAGCGTTCAACGGTACGTACGGGTTTCAGCCAGGCAAGGCGGAGCGGGGGGACGGGAACCGCGGCGCCTTCAGCGGGGCCGGTTTCGGGGATCACGTCACGGGGAGCGGCGTAGCCCGCTTACCGTGAAAGTGACGACGCGACTACGAATGGTGACTGTCCGGGTTTTGTCCAGCGCTGTCCGGGCCGGTCGGAGTGCTGCGCGCGGGTGGCGCGTCGTTGCCAGGTCGTACGACGGAGGAGTATGCGATGCAACAGGTGGACGGTCACACGGCACAACTCAAGAACGAGGCGGAAGAGCCGGGTTGGGAGGTGGATCCGGATGACGACTGGGGCGTGGCGGTCGTGGCCACCGTGGGACGGCAACTCAGGCTGCGGCGAGAGGCGGCGGGGATGCGGGCCGCCGAGTTCGGAGCGCGGGTCGGCTACGGGGAGGACCTCGTCTACAAGATCGAGGGCGGCAAGCGGATCCCGCGGCCCGAGTATCTGGACAAGGCGGACGAGGTGTTGGGGGCGGGTGGGTTGCTCTCTGCGATGAAGGAGGATGTGGCAAAGGTCCGGTATCCGAAGACCGTGCGTGAGATCGCCAAGCTGGAGGCGAAGGCGGTCGAGCTTGGGGTGTATGTCGGGCTCAGCCTGCACGGCTTGTTGCAGACACCGGAGCATGCGCGGGCACTCTTCGAGGCCTGGCAGCCCGCGTACTCGCCAGACGAAGCGGAGCGACGAGTGGCCGCCCGCATGGCTCGAAAGGCGATCTTTGAACGATCACCTGCACCAGCGCTCAGCTTCGTCCAAGAAGAGGCGACACTGCGTCGGCCAGTCGGCGGCACAATGGTGTGGCGCCAACAGCTCGAACATCTGTTGGGGGTGGGGCAGTTGCGCAATGTCACACTGCAAGTGATGCCGACGGACTCCGAGGCGCACCCAGGGCTGGGCGGAAAGATCGAAGTGCTGAAGTTCCCGGATGGCACGGCGGTGGGCCGGTCTGATGGTGCGTACAGCGGCCGACCGATCTCAGATCCGAAACAGCTGCGGATCCTCGAACTTCGGTATGGCACCATCCGGGCTCAGGCCCTCACGCCACGGGAATCACTGACCTTCATCGAGCAACTGCTGGGAGAGACATGATCCGCGAGTCTGCCACCGGACCCACCACAGAACTGGAGTGGTTCAAGAGCAGCTACAGCGACGGCCCTGACGGAGACTCCTGCGTCGAGATCGCCAGCACTCCCGGCACTGTCCACGTCCGCGACTCCAAGCACACCGCCGGCCCGTGCCTCCAGCTCTCACCGAAGACCTGGGCCGACTTCGTTCCGTACGCGTCCGGGGGCTGACGGTCTACTCGACCTCGGCCTCCGGCACGTCCACCTCGCCGCCCAGGGAGCGGGCGATGGCCGTGAACTCGTTCAGGGCGGACTGTCGGCCAGGACCTCACCGAACTGTCCTGCGCTCACGTAGGCGGCGTTCGGGTTGCTCAGAACGGTCAGCTCGGCCTGCGACCCGTAGATCGCGAGGAGCGGCTGATACCCGTACAGGCGACCGAAGTTGGGCGATGCCTTGGCCAGCTCCCTGAGCCGTCTGTCCACGTCCTGACCGTCCACGCGCCGCCCCCCTGAGCCTCAACGATCCTGGGATCGTCAAGCTTACGAAGCCGGGCGGCGGGAAGCACCAGAACGCGACAACCGGAGGGCCGGGCCAGGGCTCAGGCCCTCCCGACCATCCGGTCCCGGTGCCGCCCCGTCAGAACTTGATGCTGCCGATCATGCTGGCGACGTTGGTCGTCAGGTCGCTGATCGTGGGGGCGACGGTCGAGGAGGCGAGGTAGAAGCCGAGGAGCATGCAGACCACCGCGTGCCCGCCCTTCAGGCCTGATTTCTTGATGAGCAGGAAGACGATGATCGCCAGCAGCACCACCGCCGAAATCGAGAGTGCCACGGCGGCTCACCTCCAAAGATCCCAGGGACGCGGGGGGGGACGGACTATGGGGGTTGTCGACCGGTCCGGCAGACCGATCAGCAGATCCTTACACGGGCCAGCAGGTTCATACCCACATAGCGGTAGTGATCATATCTACCGGTGCTTGCGCATCGCTGGGCGCACAGCCGCACAAGGGGGCGCATGGCCAATATGGTCAGGGCATGACGACCGAGCCTGACTCCTTCCCCCGACGGCACGCCCGCACCCAGCGTTTCACCCTCGGCGCGCCGCGTTCGTTCACCGTGGCGCCCGACGGTTCGCGTGTCGCGTTCCTGCGCTCGCACTCCGGTACGGACCGGGCGAACGCCCTGTGGGTCATCGATCCCGCGGACGGCCAGGAGCGCGTGGCGGCGGACCCGCGCGCCCTGCTGCACGGCGCCGCGGAACAGCTCTCGCCCGAGGAGCGGGCACGCCGCGAGCGCAGCCGTGAGGGCGGGGCCGGCATCGTCGGCTATGCCACCGACACGGCCGTCGAGTTGGCGTCCTTCACCTTGTCAGGGCGGCTCTTCACGGCGGAGCTGCGGGCCGGGACCGCGCGTGAACTGGCCGTTCCCGGGCCGGTGATCGATCCGCGGCCGGCCCCCGACGGACGGCACGTGGCCTACGTCGCCCAGGGCGCCCTGCGGGTGGTGGGCGCCGAGGGCGAGGGCGACCGGGCGCTGGCGGAGCCGGAGGCGGAGGGTGTCACCTACGGGCTGGCCGAGTTCATCGCGGCCGAGGAGATGGCCCGTTCACGGGGCTTCTGGTGGTCCCCGCGGTCGGACCGGCTGCTCGTGGCGCGGGCGGACGACACGCCGGTGGGGCGGTGGTGGATCGCCGATCCGGCCCACCCGGAGCGTGAGCCCGGCCGGGTCGCGTACCCGGCGGCGGGGACCGGGAACGCGGACGTACGGCTGTTCGTGATCGACCTCGGCGGCACGCGCACGGAGGTCGTGTGGGACCGGGCGCGCTACCCGTACCTGGCACGTGTGCACTGGTCAGAGGCGGGGGCGCCGCTGCTCCTGGTGCAGGCGCGGGACCAGCGCAGCCAGTTGTTCCTGGCCGTGGACCCGGGGTCCGGGGCGACGCGGATGGTCCACGCCGACGAAGATCGAACATGGCTTGAACTTTTCCCCGGAGTGCCGTGCTGGAGCCCCTCCGGACAGCTCGTCCGGATCGCGGACGAGGGCGGGGCCCGGGTCCTGACGGTGGGCGAACGGCCCCTGACCGGACCGCAGTTGCACATCCGCGCGGTGCTGGACGTGACCGCCGACGACGTGCTGGTCTCGGCCTCGGCCGGCGAGGAGGCCGAGGCGCCGGAGATCGGCGAGGTGCACGTCTACCGGGTCAGCGAGCTGGGCGTGGAGCGCGTGTCGCACGAGCCGGGCGTGCACTCGGCGGTGCGTGCCGGGGGCGTGACCGTGCTGGTCTCCGCCACGCTCGACCACCCGGGCGCCCGGGTGCGGGTGCTGCGGGACGGGAAGGAGGCGGCGACCGTCGCGTCGTACGCCGAAGATCCCGGTCTGTCCCCGCGCGTGACCCTCACCCAGGGGGGCGCACGCCGAATTCCGTGCGCCGTGCTTATGCCTACGGACTACCCCGGGGACACTACCGGGGACGCCCGCCTTCCGGTACTGCTCGACCCTTACGGCGGCCCGCACGGCCAGCGCGTGGTGGCCGCGCACAACGCCCACCTCACCTCGCAGTGGTTCGCCGACCAGGGCTTCGCGGTGGTCGTGGCCGACGGCCGGGGCACCCCCGGCCGCTCCCCCGCCTGGGAGAAGGCGGTCCACCGCGACTTCACCGTCTCCCTCGACGACCAGATCGAGGCGCTCGAGGATCTGGCGCGGGAATACCCCCTGGACCTGAGCCGGGTGGCGATCCGCGGCTGGTCGTACGGCGGCTACCTGGCCGCCCTCGCCGTGCTGCGCCGCCCGGACGTCTTCCACGCGGGCATCGCGGGCGCGCCGGTGACCGACTGGCGGCTGTACGACACCCACTACACCGAGCGGTACCTGGGCGACCCGGCCGCGGACCCGGCGGCGTACGCGAGGAGCGGTCTCGTCACCGACGAGGGACTGTCCGCCCCCGCCGGCCCGCACCGGCCGCTGATGATCGTGCACGGGCTGGCCGACGACAACGTGGTGGTCGCGCACGCCCTGCGGCTGTCCTCGGCCCTGCTCGCCGCCGGCCGTCCGCACGAGGTGCTCCCGCTGTCGGGCGTCACGCACATGACCCCGCAGGAGCAGGTAGCGGAGAACCTGCTGCTGCTCCAGGTGGACTTCCTCAGGCGTTCGCTGGCCCTGCCGCGCACATGACCGCGCACAACCGAACGCACAACCGAACAAACCACCGCGAACCGCGTTAACACGCAGGCAACTTCACGGAAGCGATACCGATATACGGACGCGCGAGGCTGAACAGCGTACGGCCGTGCGGGTGCCGTAAACGGGCCGGGGTGCACCATGTCACCCCGGCCCGTTGCCGTCGTGCTCCTCCACCGGCACCACCTGCCTCTCCTCAGCGAAGTGGCACGCCGAGTCGTGCGCGGCCGGGCCGGTCTCCAGGCGGAGGCCGGGCGGGACGGCGAGGGGCGGCACCTCCAGCGCGCAGCGCTCCCGGGCCTTCCAGCAGCGGGTGCGGAAGCGGCAGCCGGAAGGGATGTTCGTGGGGGACGGCACGTCACCCGTCAGGATGATCCGTTCGCGGTGTTCGCGGGCGCCGGGGTCGGGGACGGGCACGGCGGAGAGCAGGGCCTGGGTGTAGGGGTGCGTCGGGTGGTCGTAGATCTCCGTCTCGGTGCCGGTCTCCACGATCCGGCCGAGGTACATCACCCCGACCCGGTCCGAGAGGTGCCGCACGATCGACAGGTCGTGCGCGATGAAGACGTAGGAGAGGTCGAACTCCGTCTGGAGCCGGTCCAGGAGGTTGATCACCTGGGCCTGGACCGAGACGTCCAGGGCCGACACCGGTTCGTCGGCGACGATCACCTCCGGACGGAGGGCCAGCCCCCGCGCGATGCCGATCCGCTGGCGCTGGCCGCCGGAGAACTGGTGCGGGTAGCGGTTGGCGTAGTCGGGGTCGAGGCCGACCACGTCGAGGAGTTCGCGCACCCTCCGGCGCCGGTCGCCCTTCGGGGCCGCCTCGGGGTGGATCTCGTACGGCTCCCCGATGATGTCGCCCACCGTCATACGGGGGTTGAGGGAGGTGTAGGGGTCCTGGAAGACCATCTGGATGTTGCGCCGTACGGCCTTCAGGGCCCGGCCGGACAGCCGGGTGATCTCCTCGCCCTTGAACCGGATCGAACCCGCCGTCGGCCGTTCGAGGCTGCACAGCATCCTGGCCACCGTGGACTTGCCGCAGCCGGACTCGCCGACGAGGCCCAGCGTCTCGCCCCGGCCGAGCGTGAAGTCGACGCCGTCGACGGCCTTCACCGCGTCGATCCGCTTCTTGAACAGGATGCCCCGGGTCAGCGGGTAGTGCTTGACGAGCCCGCCGACCTCCAGGACCGGCTCAGTCGTCGAGGCTGCCATGCAGGCACTCCCTCCAGAAGTGGCAGGCGCTCGCCCGGCCCGTGTCGAACGCGTACAGCGGCGGCTCGTCGGTCCGGCACACGTCGCGGGCCATCGGACAGCGCGGGTGGAAGGCGCAGCCGGGCGGGATGTGCGTGAGGTTCGGCGGCAGGCCCTTGATGGCGTGGAGCTCGCGGCCCTTGAGGTCCAGGCGCGGGACGGACGCCAGCAGTCCGCGGGTGTAGGGGTGAGCACCGTTCTTGTAGATGTCGTGGACGGGCGCCGACTCCACGATGCGCCCCGCGTACATCACGGCGATCCGGTCCGCCACGTCGGCGACGACCCCGAGGTCGTGGGTGATCAGGATCAGCCCCATGCGGTACTCGCGCCGCAACTCCGCGAGCAGGTCCATCACCTGGGCCTGGACCGTGACGTCGAGGGCGGTGGTGGGCTCGTCGGCGATGATGAGCGCCGGTTCGAGGGCCAGCGCCATGGCGATCATGATGCGCTGGCGCATGCCGCCGGAGAACTGGTGCGGGTAGTCGCGCACCCGCTGGGCGGCGGCCGGGATGCGCACCCGGTCCATCAGCTCGACGGCCCTGGCCCGCGCGTCCTTCTTCGACATGCCCCGGTGGACCACGAACATCTCGCCGAGCTGGTCGCCGACGGAGAGCACCGGGTTCAGCGCGGACAGCGCGTCCTGGAAGATCATGGCCATCCCGGTGCCGCGGACCTTCCTGCGCTCCTCCTCCTTCAGCTTCAGCAGGTCCTGGCCGCGGAAGAGGATCTCCCCGCCGGTGATCCGCCCCGGCGGCATGTCGAGGATCCCCATGACCGCCTGGGCGGTGACGGACTTCCCCGAGCCCGACTCCCCGAGCACCGCGAGCGTCTCCCCGGCGTCCACGCCGCAGCTCACCCCGTTCACGGCCCGGGCGACCCCGTCCCGCGTCCGGAACTCCACGTAGAGGCTCCGCACGTCAAGCAGCACGGCAGCTCACCTCGCCCTCCGCCGGCCAAGGACGGCACCGCCCACCGCGTCGCCCTGCGGGGCGAAGGCCGGTACGGCACGGCGGTGGCCGGGGGACGCCGACGTCCGGCAGGGGCGCGGCAGGCGCGTCACGCGCCCGTCCGGCGCCGCCGACGCCACCACCACCGGCATCACCGGCTCCGGCTCCGTCTCCGTTTCCGTCTCCGTCTCCGGCACCACCACGCCCACCCGGCGGCCGACGCCGTCGGCCGCCGGGGCGGCCCCGTCCCCGCTCCGGGACTCCCCGTGCGGGGCCCGTGCTTCCAGCGGCACCGCCGCTCACCTCAGTTTCGGGTCGAGGGCGTCGCGTACCGCGTCGCCGAGCATGATGAAGGCCAGGACGGTGATCGCGAGGGCTCCGGAGGGCCACAGCAGGGCGTGCGGGGCGTTGCGGATGTAGGGGGAGGCGGCCGAGATGTCGATGCCCCAGGAGACGCTGGGCGGCTTCAGGCCGACGCCGAGGTAGGAGAGGGTGGCCTCGAGCGCGATGTAGGTGCCGAGCGCGATGGTGGCCACGACGATCACCGGGGCGACCGCGTTGGGCGCGATGTGCCGGAGCAGGATGCGCGGGCCGGAGGCGCCGAGGGCGCGGGCGGCCTGGACGTAGTCGTTCTGCCGGGCGGTGATGACGGAGCCGCGGGCGATGCGGGAGATCTGCGGCCAGCCGAGCAGCACCATGAACCCGATGACCGGCCAGACGGTGTTGCTCGTCACCACGGACAGCAGGACGAGGCCGCCGAGCACGACCGGGATCGCGAAGAAGACGTCGGTGAGGCGGGACAGGACCGAGTCCCAGGCCCCGCCGAAGTACCCCGCGAGTCCGCCGAGGACGGAGCCGAGGAGCGCCACCCCCAGCGTGGCGCAGACGCCGACCGTGACGGACGTGCGCGCACCGTAGACGGTCCGGGTGTAGACGTTGCAGCCCTGGCCGTCGTACCCGAAGGGGGCGCCCGGCTGGGAGCCCTCCTGGGATTTGGCGAGGTCGCACTGCAGGGGGCTGCCGGAGGCGATCAGCGAGGGCCACAGGGAGATGACGACGAGGAAGGCGATGACGAGCCCGGAGACGAGGAAGACGGGGTCGCGGCGCAGGTCCCGCCAGGCGTCGGACCACAGTGACCGCGGTCTGCCCTGCGGTCCCGTGCCCCGCGGCCCGCCCGGCGTCCGCTCCAGCGTCGTCGCCTCGCTCGCCGCCAGGTCCATCGCGCCGCCCATACCGGTGCCGGCGACGGCGCCCTCGGGTGCGAACGGCTGCTCAGGCATAGCGGATCCTCGGGTCGAGTACGGCGTACAGCAGGTCGACGAGCAGGTTGGCGGCGAGGAAGACCAGCACGAGGACGGTCACGAAGCCGACGACCGTCTGGGTGTTCTGGCGCAGGATGCCCTGGTAGAGCTGGTAGCCGACGCCGTGGATGTTGAAGATCCGCTCGGTGACGATGGCGCCGCCCATCAGCGCGCCGATGTCGGTGCCGATGAAGGTGACCACGGGGACGAGCGAGTTGCGCAGCAGGTGCCGGGTGATCACGCGGTGCCTGGGCAGGCCCTTGGCGATCGCCGTGCGGACGTAGTCCGACCGCTTGTTCTCGGCGATGGAGGTCCGGGTCAGCCGGGTGACGTAGGCGAGCGAGACGGAGGCCAGGACCAGCCCGGGTACGAGCAGCTCGCCGAAGGTGGCTTCCGGCGGCACCGACGGTCTGATCCAGGCCCACTCCACGCCGAGCAGGAGCTGGAGCAGCAGCCCGGTGACGAAGACGGGCACGGAGACGACCACCAGGGTGGCCAGCAGCACCCCGGTGTCGACGGGCCGTCCGCGGCGCAGCCCGGTGACCACGCCCAGGGTGATGCCGACGACGCTCTCGATGACGATCGCCACGACGGTCAGCCGGGCGGTGACGGGGAACGCGGTCGACATCAGCTCGGTGACCGGCTGGCCGGTGAACGCCGTCCCGAAGTCGCCGGTGAAGACGTTCCCCATGTAGGTCAGGTACTGCTGCCAGAGCGGCTTGTCGAGCCCGAACTCCTGCTTCAGCTGGGCGGCGGTCGCCGGGTCGCACTGCCGCTCGCCGCAGAGTCCGGCGATGGGGTCGCCCATCACGTTGACCATCAGGAAGATGAGCAGCGTGGCCCCGAAGAACACCGGGACCATCTGGAGCAGACGCCTGACGACGTAGCGCCCCATGGCGGATCAGCCGACCCTGATCTCGTTGTACACCGGGACGCTGAACGGGTTGAGCGCCACGTCGGACAGCCGATCGGAGTAGCCGGCGCTGCCGTTCTGGTACCAGAGGGGGATGGCGGCCATGTGGTCCCGTACGACCCCCTCGGCCTGCCGGAAGGTGTTCACCGCCCTGGCGGTGTCGGTCTCGGCGTTGGCCCGGTCGACGAGTTGGTCGAAGCTCTTGTCGGACCACTGGCCGTCGTTGGAGGAGGCTCCGGTGTAGTAGAGCGGTTGCAGGAAGTTCTGGATGAGCGGGTAGTCCATCTGCCAGCCGGCGCGGAACGGGCCGGACATCTTGTGCCGGGTGATCCGGTCGCGGAAGTCGGCGAAGGTGCCGACCGGGTTGCCGACGCAGGCCTTGTCGTCGCGGAGCGCGTTGTTGATGGAGTTGCACACGGCGTCCACCCACATCCGGTGCGAGCCGGTGTCGGCGTTGTAGGTGATCGTGACCTGTCCGCCCGGGAGCCCGCCGCCCTCCCGCACCAGTTTCCTGGCCCCGGCCGGGTCGTAGTCGCAGGCGGCCCCGCACAGCCCGTGCTGGAAGCCGCCCGCCGCGCCGAGCACCGGCGAGGTCCAGTCGGTGGCCGGGATGCGGGTCTTCAGGAAGATCGTGTCGGTGATCTGTCTGCGGTTGATCGCCATGGACAGGCCTGTGCGGACCTTCTCCGAGCCGCTCTTGTCCCAGTTTTTGTCGTAGTAGGGGAAGGCGAGGGTCTGGATGATGCCGGCCGGGGCGGTGACGTAGCGGTCGCCCAGGTCGTTCCTGACGTTCTTGAGCTGCGCGGCGGGAACGTCGTCGACCAGGTCGAGGTTGCCGGCCAGCAGGTCGGTGTAGGCGGTGTCGTTGTCGGTGTAGACCCGGAGGGTCACGCCCCCGTTCTGGGCCTTGTCGGCTCCGGGGTAGCCGTCCCACTTCCTCAGGGCCATCTGGAAGCCCCTGGTGTACGACTCGACGGCGTACGGCCCGTTGCCCACCGGCTTCTTCAGCCAGGCCGCGTGGTCGGTGAAGAACGCCCGGGGCAGCGGGGCGAAGGCCGGGTAGCCCAGGGTGTCGGGGAAGCTGGAGAACTTCTGGCGGAGCCTGACGGTGAAGGTCCGGTCGTCGACGACCTTCAGGCCCGAGAGCGTGCCGGCGCTCGGTGAGCCGCTGTCCGGGTGGACCTTGTCGTAGCCCTCGATGTAGCCGTAGAAGTACGCGTTCCGCTGGTGGTTCCTGAGGCTCGCGCCGTAGTTCCAGGCGTCGACGAAGGACCTGGCGGTGACCTTCTCCCCGTTGGAGAAGGTCCAGCCGTCCTTGAGGGTGACGGTGAAGTTCCGGGAGTCCGGGGTGTCGATCCTCGCGGCGAGCATGTCCTGGGCCGCGCCGGTCCTCGGGTCGTACTTCTTCAGCCCCCGGAAGATCATGTCGAGGACCTTGCCGCCCTGCACCTCGTTGGTGTTCGCCGGCTCCAGCGGGTTCTGCGGATCGCCCCAGGAGGAGGTGAGGACGGTGCCGCCGTCCTGGCCGCCGGCGCTCCCGCCGCCCGCGCAGGCCGTCGCGGCGAGCGCCACCGCCAGCGCGCAGGCGGCCCGTCGGGCGTACGTGGTCCCACGCATGCAGTGCCTCCTCGAGAACGCGCGTGCCTGCGCTGTGGCGCCAGCTTCTGCCTCCATTACTTATGGGTCAATATCACCGCAAATGATATATACCGCACACCTGGTGGTCCGTACGCGAGCGAGTGCACCCGAACGGATGGCGCCCCGCCGACCGTCGCAGCGGTTCAGGACGTCGGAACCCCCGGGCCGGGGACGGTGGTTCCGCCCGGTCGGGCACCCGACTCGCGCCACCGGCACGCCTCCCGCCCGGGCGGCGGCCGCCACGGCCGGACCGGGGCCCGAGGGGCCGGATCCGGCCGCCGCGACGCCCGCACCGGTCCGCCGCTCGGCCTCCCCGCGACGACCCGTCGTGCCCGGCCGGCCGCGTCGGACCACGATCACGCCTGCCGCGGTCACGAGATCGTCACGGTGGCCGGATCCGCTCGCCGGCCGCCGCCAGCGCTCCACCAGACCCCCTTCACCGGTCTGGACCAATGTCTGTGCCGATAGCCCGTCAACTCGCCGTTTCCGCAGGCCACACCGGCTGCAGGCGCCGTTGACGCACCCAGACCGCCGCTGATAGACACAGTCCTCACGCAACTGGTGTCACCAGGCAGTTCCCGGCTCCTGACGTCCGACAAGCCGTTTCCGCGCGAATGACGACGCGAGGTCACGATCGATGAGCACACCAGACCGGCCCGCCAGAACACGTCCGCCCTCGAAGAGCTCGCGTCCGCGTGTCCCCCGGCTCCTGGCCGCCGGCGGCGCCCTCGCCCTGGCCGCCACGGCGACCTTCACGACTGCGGTGAACCCCGCCCCGCAGCGGGCACAGGCCGCCGCCCAGGACGGCAAGGTCCTCACGATCGCCGTGGCGCAGAGCGTGGACTCGCTGAGCCCCTTCCTGGCCGTGCGTCTGCTCAGTACGAGCGTCCTGAGGCTGACGTACGAGTACCTCACCGCCTACGACCCCGGTGACGCCCACGCGGTGCCGGGCCTGGCGACGAAGTGGTCGTCGTCGGCCGACAAGCTCACCTGGACCTACACGATCCGTTCCGACGCGACGTGGTCGGACGGGCAGCGGGTCACCGCCGAGGACGCGGCCTGGACGTTCCGCACGATGATGACCGACGAGGGCGCCGCCACCGCGAACGGCAGCTTCGTCACCAACTTCCGCGAGGTGACGGCTGCGAGCCCCACCCGGCTGGTCGTCGAGCTGAAGAAGCCGCAGGCCACGATGACCGCCCTGGACGTGCCCATCGTGCCCAAGCACATCTGGGAGAAGGCCGGGGACCTCTCGAAGTTCAACAACGACAAGAGCTTCCCCGTCGTCGGCGACGGACCCTTCGTCCTCACCGACTACAAGCCCGACCGCTACGTCCGGCTGAAGGCCAACAAGAGCTACTGGCGCGGAGCCCCGAAGTTCGACGAACTGCTGGTCAAGTACTACAAGGACCAGGACGCGGCGGTGGCCGCCCTGCGCAAGGGCGAGGTCTCCTTCGTCGCGGGCTCCCCGTCCCTGACGCCGGCTCAGGCGGCCTCCCTCAAGGGCGAGAAGAACATCCACGTCAACGACGCACCCGGCCGCCGCTTCTACGCACTCGCCGTCAACCCGGGCGCACGGACGAGGAACGGCCGGAAGTTCGGCGACGGCGACCCGTCCCTGCTGGACGAACGGGTACGGCACGCCCTGTTCACGGCCGTCGACCGCGAGACGATCGTCGACAAGGTGTTCCAGGGCCACGCCGTCGAGGGCCAGGGCTACATCCCGCCGCGCTTCCCGGCGTACTTCTGGAAACCCTCGGCAGGCCGGCAACTCGCCTACGACCCGGCGAAGGCGGCCCGGCTGCTCGACGAGGCGGGCTACCGGAAGAACGCCGACGGCAGACGGACCGGCAAGGACGGCAAGCCGCTGAACTACCGCCTGCTCTGCCACGCCACCGACCCCAACGACAAGGCGGTCGGCCAGTACCTCAAGGAGTGGTGGGGCGCACTCGGCATCGGCGTGACGCTCGACTGCCTGGACAACGTCACCGACCCGTGGCTGGCCGGCACGTACGACCTCGCCTTCGACGGCTGGTCCGTCAACCCCGACCCGGACTACGTCCTGTCCATCCACACCTGTGCCGCCCTGCCCTCGACCCCGAAGGACACCGGCCAGACGGACAACTTCATCTGCGACAAGACCTACGACGAGCTGTACGCCCGGCAGGCCGCCGAGTACGACCCCGCCAGGAGGGCGGACCTCGTCAAGCGGATGGAGTCGCGGCTGTACGACCTCGGCTACATGAACGTCATGGCGTACCCGAACGCGGTCGAGGCCTATCGCACCGACCAGATCCAGTCGATCACCACGATGCCCGAGAAGGCCGGCAACATCTACGGCCAGGACGGCTACTGGAGCTGGTGGTCCGCGGTGCCGACCGCCTCCGGCGGGTCCTCGGACGGCGGCGGGTCGACGGGCGTGGTCATCGGCGCCGTCGTGGCAGTGGTGGTCGTCGGCGGCGCCGCGGTGTTCCTCGCGGTGCGGCGCCGCGCCACCGCAGAGGACCGCGAGTAGCCGATGGACCGGAGGACCGGAACGAGCGCCACCGGGTATCTGCGCTACGGGGCCGGCAAGGTGGGCGGCGCGGTCGTCTCCCTGCTCGCCGTCCTCGTGACCGGGTTCTTCCTGTTCCGGCTCATCCCGGGCGACCCGGTCAAGACCATGACGGGCGGCCGCCCGGTCTCGGCCCGGCAACTGGCCGTCTACCGCAGGGAGTTCGGGCTCGGCCTGCCGCTGTGGCAGCAGTTCACACACTACTGCGGCAGTGCGCTCAGCGGTGATCTCGGCACGTCGTACCAGTTCCGGGAACCCGTCGTCGACAAGATCACCGAGGCACTGCCGAACACCCTGCTGCTCACCGGCTCCGCGTTCGTCCTGTACACCGCGCTCGGCGCCTGGCTCGGCACCCGCTCGGCCTGGCGCCACGGCCGGCTCGGCGACCGGATGAACACCGGCCTGGCGCTGACCCTGTACTCCGTCCCGTCGTTCTGGCTGGGCCTGGTCCTCATCATCGTGTTCGCGGTGGGCGTCGGCCCGGTCCCCGGCCTCTTCCCGACCGGCGGCATGGAGACGGGCGGCAAGGAGGGCTTCGCGTACGCCGTCGACGTCGCCCACCACCTCGTGCTGCCGGTGGTCACCCTGGTCGCGGTCGAGTACGGGCAGACCCTCATGGTCACCCGCTCGGCCCTGCTGGCCGAGATGGGCAGCGACTATCTGACGACCGCGCGCGCCAAGGGGCTCCGCGACGACCTGGTCCGGCGCCGGCACGCCGTGCCGAACGCGCTGCTGCCGACCGTGACGCTGGTCTTCGTCAACCTCGGCCGGACCGTCGCCGGGGTGATCCTGGTGGAGACCGTCTTCTCCTGGCCCGGCCTCGGCGGCCTCTTCTACCAGGCCCTCAGCGTGCCCGATCTGCCCCTGGTCCAGGGCCTGTTCCTGGTCTTCGCCGCGGCGGTGATCCTCATGAACACCCTCGCCGACATGCTCTATCCGCTGCTCGACCCCAGGGTGGTCCGATGACGGCCGACGCCACCGACCCGGCCTCGCAGGCCGGCCCGCGCGCCCTCGCCCGGCAGCGCCGCCGCCGCTCGGCCGCCCGGTTCTGGGCCGGGTTCCGCACCCGGCGCGCCGGGCTGCTGGGCCTGGCCGCGCTGGTCCTGTTCGCCCTCGTCGCGCTCACCGCACCGCTGACGGTCGGCCCGGACGTGACCAGCGTCACCGGGGCGCCGGGCCGGCCCATGGAGGGCCCCAGCGGCGCGTTCCCGCTGGGCACGGACCGGTTCGGCCGCGACCTGCTCGGTCTGCTGGTGTGGGGGTCACGGGTGTCGCTGCTGGTCGGACTGCTCGCCGCCGTCCTGTCGGTGGCGATCGGCACCGTGGTCGGGATCACGGCCGGGCACTTCCGCGGTGCCTGCGCCACCGTGCTGATGCGGATCACGGACTGGTTCCTGGTGATGCCGACGCTGGTGCTCGCCATCGCGCTCGCCACCGTGCTGTCCCGCTCCCTCGGCACGATCGTCCTGGCGATCGGCGTGACCTCGTGGCCCACCACGGCCCGGCTGGTGCGCGCGCAGACACTGGCGGTGGAGTCACGGCCGTACATCGAGCGCGCGCACGCGCTCGGCGGCGGCCACTGGCACGTCATGTCCCGGCACGTGCTGCCGAACGTGATGCCGCTGGTCCTCGCCCAGACCACCCTGATGATCTCCTCCTCCGTCCTCGCCGAGGCGACGCTGGCCTTCCTCGGCCTCGGCGATCCGACCGTGGTGTCCTGGGGCGGGCTGCTCCAGGACGCGCGCGACGCGGGCGCCGTCAGCTCGGGCGACTGGTGGTACCTGGTGCCGCCGGGCATCGCGATCGCGGGGGTCGCCCTGGCCTTCACCCTGTGCGGGCGCGCGGTGGAAACCGTCCTCGATCCACGTCTGGGGGCGGCGCGTTGACTCTGCTGGAGGTGCGGAACCTCGAAGTGACGTATCCGGGCGGAGCGGCCGCGGTGCGCGGCGTGGACCTGTCGCTCGCCGCCGGCCACACGCTCGGCATCGCCGGCGAGTCCGGCTGCGGCAAGTCCACGCTGGCGCTCGCCCTGCTCAGGCTGCTGCCCGCCGGGACCCGGGTGACCGGGGAGATCCTGCTGGACGGCGAGGACGTCCTCGCGATGCGGTGGGGCCGGGTCCGGGCGGTCCGCTGGGCGCGAGCCTCGATCGTCTTCCAGGGGGCGATGCACTCGCTCAACCCGGTGCACCGCGTCGGCGACCAGATCGCCGAGCCCATCGTGCTGCACCAGGGGGCGACCGCGGCCGCGGCCCGGCGCAGGACGGGCGAGCTCCTGCGGAGCGTGGGGCTTCCGGTGGCACGGGCGGCGGCGTATCCGCACGAGCTGTCCGGCGGCCAGCGGCAGCGCGTCATGATCGCGATGGCGCTGGCCTGCGATCCGCGGCTGGTCATCGCCGACGAGCCGACCACCGCGCTGGACGTGATGATCCAGGCGCAGATCCTGCGGCTGATCCGGCGGCTCGTCGCCGAGCAGGACCTGGCGCTGATGATGGTCAGCCATGACCTGGCGGTGCTCGCCGACACCTGCGACCGGCTGGCGGTGATGTACGCGGGCCGGGTGGTGGAGGAGGGACCGGCCCGGCGGATCTACGAGGACGCCCGGCACCCGTACGGCAAGGCGCTGTCGGCGGCGTTCCCGCGCATCGGCGAGCCCGCCTCCCGGTTCGCCCCGCGCGGGCTGGCCGGTGACCCGCCCGACCCGTCGGCCGTGCCGTCCGGCTGCGCCTTCCATCCGCGCTGCCCGGTGGCCCTGGACGTCTGTGCCACGCAGGACCAGGCGCTGCGGGAGGCGGCACCGGGGCACCTGGCCGCCTGCGTGCACACGCGGACGCCGGTTGCCGACACGGTCGATACGGCCGAGGTGTCCGTGGCGGAGGAGACGGGAGAGACCTCATGACGACGACCGCTCCCCGGCCGCTGCTGAGCGCGCGGGGTCTGCACGTGACCTTCCCCGGACGCCACGGCACCGGGCCGGCCCGCGCCGTGGACGGAGTCGAACTGGACATCGGCGCCGGGGAGATCGTGGCGCTGGTCGGCGAGTCGGGCTGCGGCAAGTCGACGCTGGCGCGCTCGCTGCTCGGGCTCGTACCGCCCGCGCGAGGGAGCGTCAGCTTCCGCGGCGAGCCGCTGGCGTACTCCTCGCGGGCCCTGAAGGCGTACCGCAGGCGGGTGCAACTGGTGCTGCAGGACCCGAGCGGCTCGCTGAACCCGCGGCACACGGTGTACGACGCGGTGGCCGAGGGCCTGCGGATCCACGGCCGCGCCGGGGACGAACGGGCCGTCGTGGCACGGGCACTGTCCCGCTGCGGTCTGCGGCCGCCCGAGCGCTTCTTCCTGCGGTACCCGCACGAGCTGTCCGGGGGCCAGCGCCAGCGCGTGGTGATCGCCGGCGCCCTGGTGCTGGAGCCCGAACTGCTGGTCGCCGACGAGCCGGTGGCCTCGCTCGACGCCTCGGTACGCGGTGAGGTGCTCGCCCTGCTGCTGCGCCTGCGCGCCGAACTGGGCCTGTCCGCCCTGGTGGTGACGCACGACCTCGGGCTGGCGTGGAACATCGCCGACCGGGTCGCGGTGATGTACCTGGGGCGCATCGTGGAGACGGGCGGCGTCGAGCAGGTGCTGACGGCACCCCGGCACCCGTACACCCAGGCGCTGCTGTCGGTGCTTCCGGAGGCCCGGGTCGATCCGGTGATCCTGGCCGGCGAACCGCCGGACCCGTCCCGTATCCCCGCGGGCTGCCGTTTCCACGTCCGCTGCCAGGTCCTGGCGAGCGGCGCGGCGGGCCGGGCGGGCGTCGCCGAGGCGTGCCGGACCCAGGACCCGGAGGTGCTGGGCGGGGGCGGACAGGCGCAGGTGGCCTGCCACTGGGCCCGGACGCGGGCCACTGCGTGACCGCTTGGGCGGGCGTGCCGGCACCGGGGGCGTGAGGGCGGGCCGCCGGGCGACGGCTCACGCGAGCGTGCGGGCGGGGCGCGACGGCTTGCGCGGCGTCACCGCCTTACGCGGACGCCGCGCCGGGGGCGGCACAGCGGGAGCAGGCGTTACGGCGGGGCGCTGCGTGACGACTCGCGCGACCGTGACAGCCGACGGGGTCGTGACGGCGGGCGGGGGCATGACGGCGGGCGGGGGCGTGTTCGCGCCGCAGGCGTGACGGGGGCTACGGGACGGTGGGCGGGGGCTGGTCCGTGGCGACCAGTTCGGCCTCGAAGCCGTCCGTGTTCGCCAGGTAGGCCGCGTAGTGCTGCGGGCCGCCGGCATGGGGGTACCGCTCGGCGAAGAGCGGCGTCCAGCCCTGGTCGGGTGCCTCCCGCGCCAGCGCGTCGACATCCTGGCGGCTCCCGGCGTGGAACGCGAGGTGGTTGAGTCCCGGGCGCGTCCGGTCGTGGCGGTCACCGCTCAGCGCCGGCGACTGCTCGACGACGACGTACGCCTGCCCCTGGCGCCAGCTGCGGCCGTGCTGCCAGTCCTGGTACGGCCGGTAGCCGAGCCGGGCGAGGAGCCAGCCCCATTCGCGTTCCGCCCGCGCGAGGTCGGGAACCCACAGCTCGACGTGGTGGATCATGTCACCCCGGTCCTGGTCCGAAGGGGCGCCCCGGCGAGTGACAGCACTCGCCGGGGCGCCCCGCTCTCAACGGCCGAGAGGTGTCACCCCGCGTGGACGACGTCCTTCTCCTCGGCGAAGTGGCAGGCCGACTCGTGGGCCGCCGGGGTGTCCTTGCCCGCGAACACCTCCGGGATCGCCAGCACCGGGTCCTCCGTGGCGCACTTGTCCTGCGCCTTCCAGCAGCGGGTGCGGAAGCGGCAGCCCGAGGGCGGGTTGGCCGGGGACGGCACGTCGCCGACCAGGATGATCCGCTCGCGGTTCTCGCGGGCGGCCGGGTCCGGCACCGGGACCGCCGACAGCAGCGCCTGGGTGTAGGGGTGCGTCGGGTGGTCGTAGATCTGCTCGTCGCTGCCGATCTCGGCCACCTTGCCGAGGTACATCACGCCCACCCGGTCGGAGATGTGCCGGACGATCGACAGGTCGTGCGCGATGAAGATGTAGGAGAGGTTGAACTCGTCCTGCAGCCGCTCCATCAGGTTGATGACCTGCGCCTGGACCGACACGTCCAGCGCGGACACCGGCTCGTCGCAGATGATGATCTCCGGGTTGAGCGCGAGGCCGCGGGCGATGCCGATGCGCTGGCGCTGGCCGCCGGAGAACTGGTGCGGGTACCGGTTGATGTACTCGGGGTTGAGACCGACGACGTCCAGCAGTTCCTGCACCTTGCGGCGCCGGTCGCCCTTCGGGGCCACCTCGGGGTGGATGTCGTAGGGCTCACCGATGATGTCGCCCACCGTCATACGGGGGTTGAGGGAGGTGTACGGGTCCTGGAACACCATCTGGATGTTCCGGCGCACCGCCTTCAGCGCCCGGCCGGACAGCTTGGTGATGTCCTGGCCCTTGTAGAAGATCTCGCCGGAGGTCGCCCGCTCCAGGTTCATCAGGAGCTTGGCCACCGTCGACTTGCCGCAGCCGGACTCGCCCACGATGCCCAGGGTCTCGCCCTGGTGCAGGTCGAAGGAGACGCCGTCGACGGCGCGGACGGCGCCGATCTGACGCTTGAACAGGATGCCCTGGGTCAGCGGGAAGTGCTTGACCAGGTTGCGCACCTGAAGGATCGGTTCGCCCTGCGCGACGGGCGCCTCGACGGCGGCCACCGCCTCGTCCTCGGTCGCCGCGTCCACCACCTCGACCTCGGAGACGTGGGGCGTGACGTCGGCCCCGTCGTCCTTCCTGAGCTCAGCCACGGATCGTCTCCTTCCAGAAGTGGCACGCGGAGCCGCGGCCGACCAGTTCCGTACCGTCCTCCTCGGTCACCGGGACGAGCGCCGGGACGTCGGTACGGCAGATGTCCTGCGCCATGGCGCAGCGGGGATTGAAGGCGCAACCCGGCGGGATCTGCTGCAGGTTGGGCGGCAGGCCCTTGATCGCGTAGAGCTCGTGCCCCTTCTGGTCCAGGCGCGGGATCGAGTCCAGCAGGCCCCGGGTGTAGGGGTGGGCGGGCCGCTTGTACAGCTCGTGCACGGGCGCCTGCTCGACGATCCGGCCGGCGTACATGACGGCGATCTTGTCCGCCACGTCGGCGACCACACCCAGGTCGTGGGTGATGAGGATCAGGCCCATGTTGTACTCGCGCTGCAGTTCGGCGAGCAGGTCCATGACCTGGGCCTGGACCGTCACGTCGAGGGCCGTGGTGGGCTCGTCCGCGATGATCAGCTCGGGCTCCAGGGCCAGCGCCATGGCGATCATGATGCGCTGGCGCATACCGCCGGAGAACTGGTGCGGGTAGTCGCCGACGCGCTCCTTGGCGGCGGGGATGCGCACCCGGTCCATCAGCTCGATGGCCTTGGCCTTGGCGTCCTTCTTGGACATGCCCTGGTGCGCCCGGAACATCTCGCCGAGCTGGTAGCCCACCGACAGGACGGGGTTGAGCGAGGACAGGGCGTCCTGGAAGATCATGGCCATCTTGGCGCCGCGCAGCCTGCGCCGCTCACTCTCCGGCAGCGCCAGGATGTCCTGGCCCTGGAAGAAGATCTGGCCCTTGCTGATCCGTCCGGGAGGGCTGTCCAGGATGCCCATGATCGCCTGCGCGGTGACGGACTTGCCGGAGCCCGACTCACCGAGCACGGCCAGCGTCTCGCCGGCCTTGACGCTGTAGTTGACACCGTTGACCGCCTTGGTCACGGCGTCCCGGATCTTGAACTCCACGTGCAGGTCGCGGACCTCGAGCAGCGGCGCGGTCCCGTCCGACCCGGTGTTCGCGGGTGCCATCTCCAGGCTGGTCATGCCATCACCTTCGTGTTGCTTCTGAGGGGGTCGACTCACGGCGGTGCCTCACCGGAGCTTCGGGTCGAGCGCGTCGCGCAGACCGTTGCCGAACAGGATGAAGCCCAGCGCGGTGACGACGATGGCGATGCTCGGGTAGGTCCACATGTAGTCCTTGACGCCCATGAAGCCACGGCCGGCGGAGATCATGTTCCCCCACTCCGCGACCTGCGGCTCCACGCCGACACCCAGGTACGACAGCGACGCCTCGGCGACGATCGCGATGCCGACGTTGCTCATGCCGTACACCATCACCGCGGTGATGGAGTTGGGCAGGATGTGCTTGCGGATGATCCGGCCCTGGCTCGCGCCGAGCGCCTTCGCCGCGTGCACGTAGTCCATCTCGCGCACGGAGAGGATCTGGCTGCGCAGTAGTCGGGCGAAGGTGGCCCAGGTGAAGATGCCGAGGGAGAGGACGACCGGCAGCACACCGCGCCCCATCAGCAGGATGATGACGATGGAGCCGATGAGCAGCGGGAAGGCGAAGAAGATGTCCGCCGTGCGCATGATCACGGTGTCCACCCAGCCGCCGAAGTAGCCGGACAGCGCGCCGAAGAAGACGCCGATGACGACCGCGAGGAGGATCGAGGCGAGACCCACGATCACCGCGATGCGGCTGCCGTAGATGAGGCGGGACAGCTGGTCGCGGCCGAGCGCGTCGGTGCCGAGCAGATGCTTGCCGCCCGGCGACTGGAGTGTCGCGTTGAGGTCCTGCTTCAGCGGGTCGAAGGGCGCCAGCACGGGGGCCAGCAGGGCGACGAGAACCAGGAGGAGGATGATCGCCAGTCCGACGACGGCGAGTTTGTTGGCGAAGAAGCGGTGCCGGATGTCGGACCACTGGCTGACCCGGGCGACATTGGGTTCCGCGCCCTGCTTGGCCCCGGCGGGACCGGCCTGGACCGGCTCTCCCGTGCCCGTGACGAGTTCGGTCATGGTGTGACTCCTAGGGGGAAACGACCCTGCCGGTCAGGCGAGGCGGATACGCGGGTCGAGGGCGGCGTACAGCAGGTCGACGACGAGGTTCAGCACGACGAAGATCGCCACGCTGATCGTCACCACTCCCGTGATGATGGGGTTGTTGTTCTGCTGGATCGCCTGGACCAGGGCCAGACCGATGCCGTTCCAGTTGAAGATCGTCTCCGTGATGATCGCACCACCGAGCAGGGTGCCGAAGGAGATGCCGATGTAGGTGACCACGGGAATGACGGAGTTGCGCAGAATGTGCCGGAAGAGCACCGTCCGGCTGGGAAGTCCCTTGGCCACGGCGGTCTTGACGTAGTCGGCGCGCAGCACTTCCAGCATGCTGCTGCGGGCCAGCTGGGCGACCAGGGCCGCATCGATGATCGCCAGGGTGACGGCGGGCAGCACCATGGACTTGAAGCTGCCGTCGGCGATCAGGGGGAACCAGTTCAGCTTCACGACGAAGATGCTCTGGATGATCATGCCGAGCACGATCGACGGCACACCGATGGCCATGGTGGTGAGGAAGGTGGCCGACACGTCCCAGACCGAGTACCTCTTCATCGCCGCGAGAATGCCGACGGCCATGCCGATGACGATGTCGATCGCGATGGCGAACACCGCCAGCTTGGCCGTGTTCCCCAGCTTCGGTGCGAGGATCTCGGTGACCGGCCGGCCCTGCGTGTAGTCCGTACCGAGATCGCCGGTGACGAGCTTGCCCACGTAGTTGCCGTACTGCACCACCAGGGGCTTGTCCAGCCCGTACTGCTTGTGCAGCTGCGCGATCACCGCCGGGTCGCGCGCCTTGTCGCTGCCCGCGATCTGCCCGACCGGGTCACCGGGCAGAACGAACAGGCAGGCGAACAGGATCAACGTCGCGCCCAGCGTGACGACGACCAGCTGGCCCAGCCTGCGGACCACATACCTTCCCATGACATGCCTCTCTCGCCTTTTGCTGCCATCTCCCAGGCAGCTCCCAGCCCCATAGATGGGGGGTGTGGGGGTGGGGGCCGGGAGGGCGGATCGCACCCTCCCGACGGTCGTCGGGGGCCGTGGTGTCCGAGCACCCGGCTCGGACACCACGACCCCCATCACGGAACGCCGCTGTCAGCGGCACCCGACTACTTCAGGCTGATCTCCGGGAGGTTCGGGTCCTCGTGGAAGTCCATCTGGACGTTCCCGAACTTCTTGGTGTTGGCGAGACGGAACTGGGTGCGGTTCCACAGCGGGATCAGCGCCTGGTCGTCCAGCGCGACCTTCTCGGCCTGCTTGTAGAGCTCGTTGCGGGCGGCCTGGTCCTTGGTGGCGCGAGCCTTGGCGACCAGGTCGTCGAACTTCTTGCTGCTGTAACGGGCCCGGTTGTCACCGGTGACCTTGCCGGAGGAGTCCTTGTTGATGGACGCGGTGTCCAGCAGCGGGAACAGGAAGTTGTCCGGCGTCGGGTAGTCCGCGCCCCAGGCGTAACGGTACAGACCCGTGGCGTTCGGCTTGGCCTCGTCGGAGAGCAGCTCGGCGAACGGCTTGCCGTTCGTCTTGACCTTGACGCCCAGCACGTCTTCCAGCTGCTGCTGGACGGCCTGGATCCACTCCTCGTGGCCCGAACCGGTGTTGTAGCCCAGCTCGATGGTGGTGCCCGGCTTCAGGCCGGCTTCCTTGGCGAGCTGCTTGGCCTTGGCCTTGTCCTGCTTGACGCAGGTGCCGCACAGGTCCTTCTGGTACACGTCCTTGAAGGAGGGCGGCAGGATCGTCGTGGACTTCGTCATCATGCCCTGGAAGACGCCCTTGATGATGGCGTCCCGGTCGATCGCGTAGGAGATCGCCTGGCGGGCCTTGACGCTGTTCAGCGGCTTGTTGTCCGTGACGGGCATCAGGTAGTTCATGCCGCTGGCCTCGTACTGCAGCCACTCGTTCTGGGCGCTGTACTTGGCCTTGGCGGCGGGCAGCTGCGGGGTGGGCATACGCGCCCAGTCGTACTGACCCGACTCGAAGCCCTGGTACTCGAGGGTCACACCGTTGTTGGCGTTGAGGATGTCGATCTGGACCTTGTCCAGGTGCGCCTTGGTCAGCCCGTAGTCGTCGTTGCGGACCAGCGTGATCGACTTGTTGTGCTCCCACTTGCCCTGCATCTTGAACGGGCCGTTGCCGATGGGAGCCTCGTTGTACGCCTTGTTGTGGGCGTCGCCGGCGACCTTGGGAACCGGGCTGAAGACCACGTGCGTGGTCTTGACGTCGAACTCGAAGTCCGGCTCGGAGAGCTTCACCTGGAGGGTGTAGGGGTCCGGGGCGGAGAGGCCCGACATCGTCTTGGCCTTGCCCGACTGCACGTCGCCGAAGCCCTGGATGCCGGCCATGTGGTAGGCCACGTCGGAAGCGGCCGACTTCACCGCGACACGGTTCCAGCCGCGGATGAACGCCTCCGCGTTCACGTCCTCACCGTTGGTGAACTTGGTGCCCTTCTTGATGCTGAAGGTCCAGGTCTTGCCGTCGTCGCTGACCTTCTTCGAGGTGGCCAGCGCCGGGACGACCTTACCGTCGGCGGTCGGGTCGTACAGACCCGTGAAGAGGTTGTCCGTGACGAGGGTGCCCTCGGACTCCTGGGCGTTGTACGGGTCGATGGCCACCGGCTCGGTGATACCCATCCGCCAGGTGCCGCCGCTCTTGCCGGAGCCCTTGCCGCTGCCGCCGCTGCCCCCGTCGTCGTCGCTGCTCCCGCAGGCCGTCGCAGCCAGCGCTATGACGATCGCACCCGCAACCCACTTGGCGCTCTTGGCACCGCGCATGGGGCTCCTCCTCATGAGTCCAATGGTTCACCGCATCAGGGAGCACAAGACACATCACCGTTACCGGTGCCTGAAATGGTCAAGTGCCCCCGCGCTCGTGAGTCGGCGCCGCAGCCAGCGCGTGGCGCGTCGATCCGAGCTCTACGCGCCTAACTATCTGCCATCCGCCAGGGGACGAACCACACCTTCAAGGTCTCGGTTCGATCACACCTGGCGCGTACTTCTTCCAAAATCCGGACAAAGGGTTTGCTGAAAGATCCCTGCGAAACGGACTTGTTACACAACTATCGGGCAGCGCTGTCCGTATACCGGACGGAAAGGCTGGAAAACCTGTTGCGCGGATCGGCGGACCAAGCTGTGTCGACGCCATGACCCGGGACAGACCGGCGCGAGAGGCCGAATGCCGCAGAATCCGGTCACCTTACCAACGGGTACCGATCCGGCGGGACCCTGAGGGGATCCGGCTTCAAGTCATAGGGAAAACCCTCTACACGCGGCACGGCCGGGCTCCGAGGAAGCCCGGCCGTGTGTGATGGCTCTCAGCCCTGCGTCAACCGCCCCGCGCCACCGCGGGCGGCGCCTCAGCCGTGCTTGGCGCGGCTGGCGGCGCGGGCGCGCTCACGCGCGTCGAGGTTCACCTTGCGGATGCGGACCGCCTCCGGGGTCACCTCGACGCACTCGTCGTCGCGGCAGAACTCCAGGGACTGCTCCAGCGACAGCTTGCGCGGCGGCACGATCGACTCGGCCACGTCGGCCGTCGAGGACCGCATGTTGGTGAGCTTCTTCTCCTTGGTGATGTTGACGTCCATGTCGTCGGAGCGGGAGTTCTCCCCGACGATCATGCCCTCGTACACCTCGGTGCCCGGCTCCACGAACAGCACGCCGCGCTCCTGGAGGTTCGTCATGGCGAACGCCGTGACCGCGCCGGCCCGGTCGGCGACCAGCGAACCGTTGTTACGGGTCTGCAGGGTGCCGAACCAGGGCTCGAAGCCCTCGTGGATGGAGTGGCCGATGCCCGTGCCGCGGGTCTGGGTCAGGAACTCGGTCCGGAAGCCGATCAGACCGCGCGAGGGCACGACGAACTCCATGCGCACCCAGCCGGAGCCGTGGTTGGACATGTTGTCCATCCGGCCCTTGCGAACGCCCATGAGCTGCGTGACCGCGCCCATGTGCTCCTCGGGAACGTCGACCGTCATCCGCTCGACCGGCTCGTAGACCTTGCCGTCGACCTCCTTGGTGACGACCTGCGGCTTGCCCACGGTGAGCTCGTAGCCCTCCCGGCGCATGGTCTCGACCAGGATGGCGAGCGCGAGCTCACCACGGCCCTGGACCTCCCAGGCGTCCGGACGCTCGGTCTCCAGGACGCGGAGGGAGACGTTGCCGATCAGCTCGCGGTCCAGGCGGTCCTTCACCTGGCGGGCGGTGACCTTGCGGTCCTTGACGGCCGCCTTGTTGTCGGCGCCCTTGCCGGTGCCGCCGCGGCCGACCAGCGGGGAGGTGTTGGTGCCGATGGTCATGGAGATCGCGGGCTCGTCGACCGTGATCAGCGGCAGCGCGACCGGGTTCTCGGTGTCGGCGAGGGTCTCGCCGATCATGATGTCGGGGATACCGGCGACGGCGCAGATGTCACCGGGCCCGGCCTTCTCCGCCGGCTTGCGGGTGAGCGCCTCGGTCATCATCAGCTCGGAGATGCGGACGTTGCTGATGCTGCCGTCCCGCTTGATCCACGCGACGGTCTGGCCCTTGCGCAGCTCGCCCTGCTCGACGCGCAGCAGCGCGATACGGCCGAGGAAGTTGTCGGCGTCCAGGTTGGTGACGTGGGCCTGGAGCGGGGCGTCCTCGTCGTAGGTCGGGGCCGGGATGTGCTCCAGGATGGTGGAGAAGAACGGCTCCAGGCTGGTGGAGTCGCCCGGGACGGTGCCGTTCTCCGGCTTGGTCAGCGAGGCGATGCCGTCACGGCCGCAGGCGTAGACGATCGGGAACTCGATCTGCTCCTCGTCCGCGTCCAGGTCGAGGAAGAGGTCGTAGGTCTCGTTGACGACCTCGTCGATACGGGAGTCCGGCCGGTCCGTCTTGTTGATGCACAGGATCACGGGCAGGCGCTGCTGGAGGGCCTTGCGCAGCACGAACCGGGTCTGCGGCAGCGGGCCCTCGGAGGCGTCGACGAGCAGGACGACACCGTCGACCATCGACAGACCCCGCTCGACCTCGCCGCCGAAGTCGGCGTGGCCGGGGGTGTCGATGATGTTGATGGTGATCGGGTCCCCGCCGTCCTTGGGGTGGTACTTCACCGCCGTGTTCTTGGCGAGGATCGTGATGCCCTTCTCACGCTCCAGGTCGTTCGAGTCCATCATGCGGTCGTCGACCGAGTCGAGCTGGTGCGCGGCGAAGGCACCGGCCTGCTTCAGCATGCCGTCGACGATGGTGGTCTTGCCGTGGTCGACGTGGGCGACGATGGCGACATTGCGGATGTCGTGGCGCGTGGCCATAGTGCGGCGTACTCCCGGAGTGGTGAGAAAGACCCTGCTGTGTACGTCCGTGTGACGCGGGTCTGCCGGGCTGGACACGCCACGGCCTCACCCCATGGTACGGGGCCGCCGCCGCTGGGGCTTGCCGGGATACGCCGGGGCACTCCAGGACCGCTTCCAGGCACCCGGTTCCGGGGCCGGGGCGAGGGGGTCGCGCGGCCCCGCACCGCGGGGTGCCGCCGTCACGAGGACGGGGTCGGCGATCCCTTCGGGCCGGCGGCCTTCGCGCCCTTCTTCAGGAAGCCCATGTCCTCGTACACCGGGGTCTGGAAGCCGAAGGCACCGGTGTTCGCCAGGGTGGTGCGGGCGCCGACGAGCTGGGGGCGCTGGTAGAGGGGGATCGAGCCGGCGGCGGCCCAGATGCGGGCGTCCGCCGTGCGGATCAGGTCCCGGGACTCGTCCTCGTCCAGCGTGGTGGAGGCCTGGTCGAAGAGCTGGTCGATCTGGTCGGTGCCGACGCGGGTGTAGTTCTGCTCCACGTTCAGGGAGCCGTCGGCGGCCGGGACCGGCTTGGCGTAGATCGGGCGGGCGTCGGTGGCGGGGAAGGCGGAGGACGGCCAGGAGTACAGCGCGAGGTCGTACTGGCCCGCGGCGATGTGGTCCTTGAAGTAGCTCTCGTCCGGGACCTTGGTGATGTCGGTGCGGATGCCGACCTTCTGGAGCATGTTCGAGATCCGGTCGGCGACCGTGCGCAGGCTGTCGGAGCCGGGGCCGGAGGGGAGCACGAAGCGCAGGACGAGCGCCTTGCCGTCCTTGGCGAGCGATCCGGCCGCGGCGCTCCCGGGGGCGGCGGTGCCGCGGGGGGCGTACGCGCCCGGCGCACCGCCCTGCTTGCCGGTCTGCTGCATGCCGTCCTTCGCGAGGTGCTTGCCGCCCTCGTCGGTCCTCGTCTGCTCCTGGTGGTCCCTGGCGTCCTTGTCGTCCTTGTCGTTCTGGTTGTTCTTGTCGTTCTGGTTGTTCTTGTTGTCGTCGTCGTCCTCGCCGACGATGTACGCGCCGTCGTCGCCGCCCTCGGACTCGTCCCCCTTGTTCCGCTCGGGACCGGCCGCCTTCTCCGGCTTCTTCTGCTCCTTGACCGGCCCGCCGAGCACCCACCCGGCGTCCGCGAGCAGCGCCTGCGCCTCGGCGGTGTCCTGGCCGCCCAGGGCGCCGCTGCCGTCGGCGTAGGCGCTCTGCCCGGACAGGGCGAGGTGGCTGCCGACCGGGACGGCGGGCAGACCGAGGGGGGTGAGGACGGCCTTGGCGAGTTCCGTGCGGTCCAGGGCGCGGGCGACGGCGCGGCGGACCCGCTCGTCGGCGAGGGGGCCCTCGGAGCCGTTGAGGGCGAGCTGGGTGTAGGCGGGCTCGAGGGACTTGCGGAGCTGGAAGCCGCGCAGCTCCTGCTGCCGGTGCAGATAGGTGGCGAGGGACTCGCGCAGCTTCTTGGCGGCGGTGCGCCCGGCCCCCTGCAGGGGCGTGCCGGTGCCCTGCTGCCGGGTCGCGAGGGTGATGCGCTGGGCCTCGCCGGCGTCGACGTCGGCGAGGTCGACCGTGCCGTCGGCGAGCGCGGCGGCCCGCTTGCCGCGGGGCACGGCGTGCAGCACGATCTCGGACAGCTTGGCGGTACTGCCCCACCAGCGCGGGTTGCGGGCGAGGACGACGTCCTTCCGCGCGGTGTCGACCTTCTTGACCTTGAAGGGGCCGGCGGTGACGTTGAGCTTGCGGCGGGCGCCGTCGTTGAAGGCGTCGGGGGTGCCCATGACGTCCTTCGGGTACAGCGGGGAGAACAGCGACTGCCAGTCGGCGTAGGGGCGGCTGAAGGTGACCCTGACCTCCAGGTCGTTGGCGCCGCGTTCGATCTTGGCGATGCGGTCGTAGCCGGCGTTGTGGGCGGTCCAGTAGGCGGCGTCCTTGCCGGACAGGGCGCGCCACTGGGCGGCGAAGTCGGCGGCGCCGATCTCCCGGCCGTCGCTCCACACGGCCTGCTGGTTCAGCCGGTACAGGACGACCTGGCGGGGCTCGGTCTCGATGACCTTGGCGGACTCCAGGTAGTCGGCGTTGCGCACCGGGCGGCCGGCGGCGTCGAGGCGGAACATCGACGGCAGGACGGCCTGGGCCACCCGGGTGGTGGCGGCGTCGGCGTCGGCCTGGAAGGTGTTCAGCGTCTCCGGTACGTCGTCCACGGCCCAGTGGAGGGTGCCGCCGTCGGCGATCTGCGTCCGGGCGGTGGAGGCGATGTCCTGCCCGGCCAGCGGGGCGCTCGTCTCCTCGTGGGAGCCGCAGCCGCCGAGGAGGGGGATCGCGAGTGCGCCGGCGGTGAGGAAGGCGACCGAGCGCATGACCGCGCGCAGTCCGACGCCGTCGTGGGACATCTCTGCTTACCTCCGGGGAGCCGCGGGCGTTATGATCACTTTTGGCGGTATTTGGAGCTGATCAGATCTATCCACCCACTGAAGAGGAAAGGATCCGGCAACAGAGCGCGACACGGCGACAACGCACCGTAAACCCACCCGAGCGGCGCAACACACCGGACGATGCACCCGTACGCCCCCGGCCAATCGATGCACATCTCTTCACAGAGACAGGTGTGGCGCGCAACACTCGCAGGCGCATGAACGTTGCCGCCCAGGGCCCCAGGGCCCGTGGAAGTGAGGGCAAGTCATGTCCGTGCACGACGAATTGACGTCAGTTCAGCGCTGCCTCGACGACCTCCACCGGTCGCTGGGACACCTGGAGAAGCAACTCGGCAGCGGCGGTCTGGAGATGCGCCGGGTCCGGACGGACGCCGACCATCTGCGGGAGAGCGTGGCGCTGCTGCGGGACGCGGCGGCCGCTCCGGCCGCCACCCAGCGGCCCGACCTCGTCACCATCTCCGACACCCCCTACGACATCAGCCTGTGGACGGACTCGGACGACGAGGGTCTCGGCGCCCGCGACCGGCACGCCCCCTGACCGGCGGAGGCGAACCGAGCAGATGGAATCGGAGTCCCGTTGTGGCCACTGGCACGGAACCCAGACCTGACAGCGGCGGTGTACGCGGCCGTACGCGCGCCGCGATCACCGCCCCGCACCTGCGGACCGACCGCTGGTGGCTGGCCCCTGCCGCCACCGCGGCCGGTCTGCTGGCGTTCGTCGTCTACTCGACCTGGCGGGCCTTCGCCGACGCCGACTACTACGCGGCGCCGTACGTCTCGCCCTTCTACTCGCCCTGTCTGGCGGAGAACTGCCGGACCATGCGCGCGGGCCCGAACGCGGATCTGTTCGGGAGCTGGTGGGGCATCTCCCCCGCGATCATCATCCTGATCTTCCCGCTCGGCTTCCGGCTGACCTGCTACTACTACCGCAAGGCGTACTACCGCAGTTTCTGGGCGTCCCCGCCGGCCTGCGCGGTGGCCGAGCCGCACCGGCGCTACACCGGCGAGTCCCGCTTCCCGCTGATCCTGCAGAACGTCCACCGGTACTTCTTCTACGCCGCCCTGCTGGTCGCCGGGGTGCTCACCTACGACACCGTGCTGTCCTTCCGCGACCCGCACTACCGCTGGGGCCACATGGGCCTCGGCACCCTGGTGTTCCTGGTCAACATCGCGCTGATCTGGGCGTACACGATCTCCTGCCACTCCTGCCGGCACATCGTCGGCGGCAAGCTCACACACTTCTCCAGACACCCCGTGCGCTACCGGGCGTGGCAGTTCGTGGGGCGGCTGAACGCCCGCCACATGCAGCTGGCCTGGGCGTCCCTGGTGAGCGTGGCGCTCGCCGACTTCTACGTGTACCTGGTCGCGTCCGGCGTCTTCGACGATCCGCGCTTCTTCTAGCTGAGTGGGGCTTTGTGATGTCCGTGGTCGACCGTCAGGAGTGGGACGTCGTCGTGGTCGGCGCGGGCGGCGCCGGACTGCGGGCCGCAATCGAGGCCCGTGAGCGGGGTGCCCGCACGGCGGTGATCTGCAAGTCGCTGTTCGGCAAGGCGCACACGGTGATGGCCGAGGGCGGCATCGCGGCGGCGATGGCCAACGCCAACGAGCACGACAGCTGGCAGGTCCACTTCCGGGACACCCTGCGCGGCGGCAAGTTCCTCAACCAGTGGCGGATGGCCGAGCTGCACGCCCAGGAGGCCCCGGACCGGGTGTGGGAACTGGAGACCTGGGGCGCGCTGTTCGACCGGACCGCGGACGGCCGGATCTCCCAGCGCAACTTCGGCGGCCACGAGTACCCGCGCCTCGCGCACGTCGGCGACCGTACCGGCCTGGAGCTGATCCGTACGCTCCAGCAGAAGATCGTCGCGCTCCAGCAGGAGGACAAGAAGGAGACCGGGGACTACGAGTCCCGGCTGAAGGTGTTCCAGGAGTGCACGGTCACCCGGGTCCTGAAAGACGGTGAGAAGGTCTGCGGGGTCTTCGGCTACGAGCGGGAGACCGGCCGTTTCTTCGTCCTGGAAGCCCCCGCCGTGGTGATCGCGACGGGCGGCATCGGCAAGTCCTTCAAGGTGACGTCGAACTCGTGGGAGTACACCGGCGACGGACACGCCCTCGCGCTGCTCGCCGGGGCGCCGCTGCTGAACATGGAGTTCGTGCAGTTCCACCCGACGGGCATGGTCTGGCCGCCGTCGGTGAAGGGCATCCTGGTCACCGAGTCCGTGCGGGGCGACGGCGGGGTGCTCAGGAACTCCGAGGGCAAGCGGTTCATGTTCGACTACGTCCCGGACGTGTTCAAGGAGAAGTACGCCGAGTCGGAGGACGAGGGCGACCGCTGGTACGAGGACCCGGACCACAACCGGCGCCCCCCTGAGCTGCTCCCCCGGGACGAGGTCGCCCGGGCGATCAACTCCGAGGTGAAGGCGGGCCGCGGCTCGCCGCACGGCGGGGTCTTCCTGGACGTGTCGACGCGGATGCCGGCCGAGCTCATCAGGCGCCGGCTGCCGTCGATGTACCACCAGTTCAAGGAGCTGGCCGACGTCGACATCACGGCCGAGGCGATGGAGGTCGGGCCGACCTGCCACTATGTGATGGGCGGTGTCGCGGTCGACTCCGGCACGGCGGCGGCGCGCGGGGTACCGGGGCTGTTCGCGGCCGGGGAGGTCGCGGGCGGCATGCACGGCTCCAACCGGCTCGGCGGCAACTCGCTCTCCGACCTGCTGGTCTTCGGGCGCCGGGCGGGCTGGCACGCGGCCGAGTACGCGGCCGGTCTCGCGGCGGCCCGGCCGCCGGTGGACGACGCCCAGGTCGACACGGCGGCGGCGGAGGCGCTGCGGCCCTTCTCCGCCGAGGCGGAGGACGCGGAACCGGCCGCCGGGCCGCCGGAGAACCCGTACGCCCTCCACCAGGAACTCCAGCAGACCATGAACGACCTGGTCGGCATCATCCGCCGCGAGGGCGAGATGGAGCAGGCCCTGAAGAAGCTCGGGCAGCTGCGGGTACGGGCCCGCCGGGCCGGGGTCGAGGGGCACCGGCAGTTCAACCCCGGCTGGCACCTCGCCCTGGACCTCAGGAACATGCTGCTGGTCAGCGAGTGCGTGGCCCGGGCCGCGCTGGAGCGCACGGAGTCCCGCGGCGGGCACACCCGCGAGGACTACCCGGCGATGGACCGCTCCTGGCGCCGGATCAACCTGCTGTGCCGGCTCACCGATCCCACGGGCGAACTGGCGGCGACGGACCCGGTCCGCGGCCAGATCACGCTCTCCCGGGAGACCACCGATCCCATCCGTCCCGACCTGCTCGCCCTCTTCGCGAAGGAGGAGCTGGTCAAGTACCTCGCCGAAGAGGAGCTGTACGAGTGAGCAGCTACGAGGCCCGCTTCAAGGTGTGGCGGGGCGATGCGGGCGGCGGCGGCCTGGAGGACTTCGCGGTCGAGGTCAACGACGGCGAGGTGGTGCTCGACATCGTCCACCGTCTCCAGGCCACCCAGGCGCCGGACCTGGCGGTGCGCTGGAACTGCAAGGCGGGCAAGTGCGGTTCGTGCTCCGCGGAGATCAACGGGCGGCCCCGGCTGATGTGCATGACGCGCATGTCGGTGTTCGACCGCGCGGAGACGGTCACCGTGACCCCGCTGCGGACCTTCCCGGTGATCCGGGACCTCGTCACGGACGTCGGCTTCAACTACCACAAGGCCAGGGAGGTCCCGGCCTTCGTGCCGCCCGCCGGTCTGGCCGCCGGCGAGTACCGCATGATGCAGGAGGACGTGGACCGCTCGCAGGAGTTCCGCAAGTGCATCGAGTGCTTCCTGTGCCAGGACGTCTGCCATGTGGTGCGAGACCACGAGGAGAACAAGACGGCGTTCGCCGGCCCGCGCTTCCTGATGCGGGTGGCCGAACTGGACATGCACCCGCTGGACGCCGCGGCCGAGGCCGGCCTGGACCGCAAGCGCACGGCCCAGGACGAGCACGGGCTCGGCTACTGCAACATCACCAAGTGCTGCACGGAGGTCTGCCCGGAGGGCATCAGGATCACGGACAACGCGCTGATCCCGCTGAAGGAACGCGCCGTCGACCGCAAGTACGACCCGCTGGTGTGGCTGGGCTCGAAGATCAGGAGGCGGACTTCGTAGCACCCCTGGCGGTGGGGGCGCGTCCCGCGGGGGCACCGGCCGTTCAGCCGTTCACCCAGCCCTTCCGGTACGCGCTCCAGTTGTCCTCCGTCGCCGCGAAGTCCACGTACAGGGCGACCCCGAACCGGGCACGGTCCGCGTCGGTGCGGGACAGGCCCAGGCGGACGCCCCGGACGGCGGCCGGGACGGTCTCGGCGAAGCCCCAGTGGCCGAAGCGGGTCTCGTCGTAGAAGGGCAGGCCCATGAGGAGGTCGGTGGTGGGCGGGGTGACCTCCAGGGCCAGGGAGGTCTGCTGGGCGACGTAGCCGCCGTACAGGCTCTGCGCCGGCTGCATGGTGTCGTACGACATCACCGCGATCTGGTCGACACGGCGGGCCACCTGGCCGAAGTACGCCTGGGACCACCACTTGGGGTGGTTGGTGAGGGTGCCCCACAGGGAGTGGAAGGCGGGCAGCGGGTCGATCTGGTGGGCGGCGACGGAGAGCAGGGCGTGCCGCTCACGGGTGACGCGGCGCAGGTCGTCCAGGAGGCCGAGGTAGTCGCGGTTGCCGGAGTGGAGCGGCTCCAGGTCGAAGTGGGCGCCCTGGAAACCGGCGGCGAGGATCTCGCGGGTGGAACGCACGACGGCGGCGCGGGTCGCCGCGCGCTCCAGGCGCAGGCCGTCCGGTGACTCGCTGGCCAGTACGTCGCCCAGCCAGGCCTGGACGCGGACGCCGGGCAGTTCCCGGTGGACGGCGGCTATCAGCCAACCCGCCCTTGGGTAGTCCGATGGGGGGAGGGTGCCGTCGTGTTCCAGGGGGCCGGAATGGACGTACAGGTCACGGATGCCGGTGCCGCGCAGGCGGCGGGCGAGCGCCTTGACGTCCCGGTCGTCCTTCCGGCCGTCCACCCAGGCGTGGCCGAGCCAGAGGGCGTCCTTGCCGCGGGTGTACGTGCCGTCCGCGGGGTCGCCGGTGTAGTTGACGCGGAGGGCGGCCTCGGCGGTGAGGAGGGGAAGCAGGAACAGCAGGGCCAGGGTGAGGGCCGTGCGCTGGAGCAGGCGACGGCGGCGTGTTCCGGCCTCGGCGGCCGCGGGTCGCGTGCGCTGCTCCCGCTCCGGTTCCTGCTGCTCCGGTTCCTGCTGCTCCGGTTCCACGTCCATCCCCGTCCTCCCCGTCCCCGTGATCCTCGTCGCCCCCGTCCCCCGACCGCCCATCCCGGTCGCGCGGTCCGTTATGTGCCCATACGCTCCGAAATGTGACGTCAACCTTGATACGGGGCCGGCCGCGGCACGCCACGTCGCGCACAGCGGTGCGGGTGGCGCACGCCGTGCTGGGCGGTGCGGCCGGGGTCGTGTGGCTGGTGTTGCCGGGGATGACGAGCGTCGCCCGAGATCCGGTTCCCGTGGCCCGCGCCGGGCCGGCCGCGAGTGCCGCCGCGGCGGAGCGGGACGAGACGACCACCACCGATCTCGTGCTGCCGCTCGTCGCGGTGGGCGCGGCAGGGGCGCTGGCCGCATACGGGTACGTACGGCGCACCCGGCGGGCCCGGAGCCGTACGACCCCCGGGGTGGTGTCCGTCCGGCCGCCGTCCCTGACGCCGGCCGACCTCGAGCGGCAGGCGCGGACCGCGCTGGCCGTCGCGGACGACAGCGTCCGCACCAGCCGCGAGGAACTCGGCTTCGCCGAGGCCCTGTTCCCGGCGGAGACGGTGGAGCCGTTCACCCGGGCGCTGCGGGCGGCGGAGACGGAGCTGGCGGCGGCGTTCGCCATGTACCGGCGGTACGAGCAGGGCGTGCCGCAGGACGAGGTGACCCGGCGGCAGGCGCTGGTGGGGGTCGTGGGGCGGTGCGCGGAGGCCGGGCGACGGCTGGACGCCGAGGCACCCGCGTTCGACGGGCTGCGGGCGCTGGAGCGGGGGGTGGACGAGGCCCTGGAGGTCGCGGAGGGACGGTTCCGGGAGCTGGCGGGACGGACGGGCGGGGCGGCCGCGACACTGGACGGCCTGGGCCGGCGGTACACCGCGTCGGCCGTGGAGCCGGTCACGGGGTACGTCGAACAGGCCAAGGACCGGCTGGTGTTCGCCACCGGTCACCTCAACGCGTGCCGCCAGGCGGCGGATTCGGGTGCCCATGAGCGTGCCGCGCGCCATCTCCGTGCCGCCGAGGGTGCGATCGCCCAGGCCGGGGTCCTGGTCACCGGGGTGGAGCGGCTCGCGGCCGAGGAACGGGAGGCGGCTCTGCTGGTGCCGGCCGCGCTGACCGGCGCGGAGGCGGAGATCGCGGCGGCACGCCGGTCCGGGGGGAGCGATGTGCCGGCCGGCGAACTGCGGGTACGGATCAGCCGGGCCGACGGCGTGCTGGCCGCCGTCCGGGAGCAGCTGACCGGGGGTCCCTACGATCCCCTGGGCGCCCTTCGGCACATCGCCCGGGCCGTGGAGCCGCTGGGAGTCGGCCGGGCCGGGGTGGTGACGGCGGCGGCGCTGCTGGTCGCCCGCAGTGCCGTCGGTGTCGCGGAGGACTTCGTCGGCACGCACCGGGGAGCCGTGGGCGCCGAGCCCCGCACGCTGCTGGCCGAGGCCACCCGGCTCCTCGCCGGCGGCGCCCCCGGGTACGCGCGGGCCGACCGGCTCGCCCTCGACTCCCGCGAGCTGGCCGAACGGGACGTCCGGGCGCACGGGGCGCCCACGGCGTATCCCGGCCCGCCCTCCACCGGGCTCACCGGCGCGGTCCTCGGCGGCATCCTCCTCGCCGAGGAGCCCGACGGCGGCCCCCCGTCGAGCTTCGGGGGACCGGAAACCCGCGCCCGCCGGACCCTGCCGTGAGCTTGCCGCGGGGATGCCGAGCCGAGGGCGAACTCCAGCGGCCCCACCGGGGGGCCCACCGGGGGCCCCACCCCCGGACCCCCGGCCCTGCGCCCACCCACCACCCGTGCGGGCCGGCTGGGAGGCGCGGCCTTCCCTCAACCCGTCCGGAGTCCGCCGACGAGGCCGTTCAGCCCGAAGGAGGTCCGGGCGCAGGCCCCCGGCGGAGTGCGGGAACGGAGCCCCGGGCGGAGGCCCCGTCAGGCCAGAGGGGATCCTGGCCGAGTCCCGGCGGGAAAGGCTGGGACGCAGCCCCGCGGGGTGCAGGGCGCAGACCCTGGGGCGGCGGGGGTGGAGCGGGCCCGGGGAGGGCGGGCCTGCGGTCAGAACAGGCTCAGCAGGGCCTCCGCCGGATCTGTCAGGCCGGTCTCGCCGTCGGGGAGGGGGAGTTCGAACCAGACCGTCTTGCCTTGGGGGGTGCGGCGGGAGCCCCAGGCCGCGCTGAGGAGGCCGACGAGTTGCAGGCCGCGGCCGCCCTCGTCGGTGTCGCGGGCGCGGCGGCGGCGGGGCTGCACCAGGCCGGCGTCCCAGACCTCGCAGACCAGGGTGCGGTCCAGCAGCAGGCGCAGCCGTATCTCGCCCTCGCCGTACCGCAGGGCGTTCGTCACCAGCTCGCTGACCAGCAGCTCGGTGGTGTCGACCAGGGGCTCGAGGTCCCAGCTGAGCAGCTGGCCGCGGGCGTACTCGCGGGCGCGGCCGACGCTGCGCGGCTCGCGCGGCAGCGTCCAGTCGCCGACGGACTTGGCCGGCAGTCCCTGGACACGGGCCATCAGCAGCGCGATGTCGTCCTCGCCGTGATGCGTGTCGAGGGTGTTGAGGACGTGGTCACAGACGTCCTCCAGCGGCTGGGCGGGGTCGGTCAGCGCGCCCACGAAGGCCTGGAGGCCCTCGTCCAGGGGATGGTCGCGGGATTCGACCAGTCCGTCCGTGTAGAGCGCCAGGAGCGCGCCCTCGGGGAGTTCGACCTCCACCTCCTCGAAGGGTTCGCCGCCCACGCCCAGTGGCATGCCCGGCGGCACGTCCAGCATCAGCGCCGCCTCGCCGGGTTCGACCAGCACCGGCGGCAGGTGGCCCGCGTTGGCGAAGGTGCACCGCCTGGTCACCGAGTCGTAGACGGCGTACACGCAGGTCGCGAGGTAGACCTCGGAGAGGTCGGCGTCCCGGGGCTGGCGGGCGGTGCGGGTGGCCTGCTGGACGCCTCCGGGTGTGCCGAGGCCGCGGGCGATCTCGTCCAGCGCGGCCAGGACCTCGGCCGGTTCGAGGTCGAGCAGCGCGAGGGTGCGGACGGCCGTGCGGAGTTCGCCCATCGCGACCGCCGCGCGCAGCCCTCGGCCCATCACATCCCCGACCACCAACGCGGTGCGGTGCCCGGGCAGTTCTATGACGTCGAACCAGTCGCCGCCGACCTCCGTCGCCGCGTTGCCCGGCAGGTAGCGGCAGGCGATGTCCAGGCCGGAGGCCTCGGGGTCGCCGGGCGGGAGCAGGGACCGTTGCAGTATCAACGCCCGTTCGTGCTCACGGCGGTAGAGGCGGGCGTTGTCGATGCAGACCGCCGCGCGTGCCGCCAGCTCCACGGCCAGGTCCCGGTCGCGGTCGCCGAACGGCTCGCTGCCCTTCGTACGGGCGAACTGGGCGAGTCCGACGACCGTGTCGTGGGCGACCATCGGGACGGCCAGCGTGGACTGGACGAGCCCGCCCTCCTCGGCGGGTACGGACTGCGGGCGCGCGGTGCGCAGGGCGTCCGCGCAGGGTGAGTTGAACGGGTAGTGGTGGACCGCGCCGACCGCGACGGACGCCCCGCCGCCGACGAAGGGCGCGTCGGAGACGGCGCTGGCGAAGGCCACGCGGCGCAGTTCCGCGCTGCCGTCGGCGAGTCCGGGCGGGGTCTCGTCGCCGGCCAGCAGGCCCTGGTAGAGGTCGACCGTGGCGAGGTCGCAGAAGCCGGGCACGACGACGTCGAGGAGTTCGCGGGCGGTGGTCTCGAGGTCGAGGGAGTTGCCTATGCGGGCGCCCGCCTCGTTGAGGAGGGCGAGATTGCGCCGTGCGGAGGCGGCCTCGCGGGCGGCGGCGCGGCGTCCGGTGATGTCGGTGCCCAGCCAGGCGATGCCGATCGGCCGGCCGCTTCCGCTGTGCACGCGGTAGAGGTTGACGGACCAGTGCCGGCGCTCCTCCGAACCCGGTACGAAGCCGGTGACGTGCATGTCCGTGATGGAGTTGCCCGTCTGAAGGACCCGGCGCAGGGTGGCGGCGACCCGCTCGGCCTCGCCGCGCTGGAGGTAGTCGTGCACGCCCCGGCCCCGGTGGTCGTCGGGGGTGCCGCCGAAGGTGGCGGAGAACCGCTGGTTGGCGCGACGGACCCGCAGGTCCTTGTCGATCAGCAGGAACCCGAAGGGAGATTGGCCGAATATCGCCTGCGAGGCGGCGAGATCGGTCTCGATGCTGCGCAGGGTGCGGACGTCGACGACGATGCACAGGGCGGCCCTGTCACCCTCCGCGGTGCGGGTGGGCATGACGTAGACCTCGGCGAGGCCCTCCTTGCCGCACTCCCCGTCCGCGGCGTCGGGCACCCGGAAGGGGACCACACCGGTCCACTCCCGCCCGTCGAGGATCTCGGCCATCTTCCGCTGCCCGCGGTCGCGCAGGTCGGGGTCGACGAAGACGTCCACGGGGTCCATGCCGACGGCGCGCTCGGCCGGGATGCCGAAGAGCTGCTCGGCGCGCAGGCTCCACTGGTCGACGAGTCCCTTGGCATTGATGGAGAAGGACGCCACCTTGATGTAGTCGTACATCGAGCCGGGCGGGCTGCTCTGCCACATGGCGTTCCCGGGCCGCCGCTCGTCCGCGGTATCAGCCCTCGCGCCGTCCGACGGGTCCTCGGACTCCGTGGCCTTCGCTGGTATCTCGCTCACGCGAACCGTCCCCTCCAGCTCACCGCGTCCGGCACCGGTCACCGGGGGCGGCTGCCCGCAGTATCCAGCACTACGGCGCCGCACAACACGGTGTTCACGATCACAGCACGTTCCCGGTCGTTTTCGGTCCGGGCCGTGACAACACTTCCAGTCTTCTAACCAGGCGACACGTCATCGAACCCCGCACGGAGGCAACGTTCCGTGACAGACACCGGTCGCTGGACAGCGCCGCCGGACGTGTACAAGTGCGGCGCCCGCCGCGCTCACCCGGGAACGGCGAGCTCGAACCAGACGGTTTTGCCGGTCTCTCCGGGCCGGGTGCCCCAGCGGCGCGAGGAACCGGCGACCAGTTGGAGGCCGCGGCCGCTCTCCTCGTCGGGACGCGGGGCGCGCTCGTGCGGCGGGTCCGGGAGCGGGTCGGAGACCTCCACCAGCAGGGCGTCGCCCGGCTCGGCGGGGCGCACCAGGCGTACGCCGACGGGCCCGGTGGCGTGCCGCAGGGCGTTGGTCACCAGCTCACTGACCAGCAGGGCCGCGAGGTCGGCGAGGCTGTCGAGGCGCCAGTCGCGCAGTTGGTCGCGGACCGCCGCGCGGGCGGAGCGCACGGCGCCCGGTTCCGCGGGAAAGGTCCACTCGACGCAGTCGCCATCGGTGTCGATCACGCCGATCACTTCCCAGGCCAGCGAGCCCACCCATGTCCGGTTTCATGGGGTTAATGGGCACATACCCGGTATCCGGTGCCGCATATCGCCCTCAAGAGCGCGCGGTGGCACGAACGGCGTAAGGACTCAGCGCAGGCGTGCGGCCACTTCGCGCACCGCCGACACGTCCTGGTCGAGCCAGGGCACGTCCCAGAGCCCCTCCGGCGCGAGCCAGCGCAGTTCGTCGTGGTCCTGGAGGGGCTCGGGGGCGGGGGATCCGGTGCGCGGGCGGGCGGTCCACACCTGGAGGACGTACGGGGGTCTCAGGGGCCACTCCCCCGGTACGCGCTCGACGGCCTCGGCCTCGATGCCCAGTTCCTCGCGCAGCTCCCGGACCAGGGCGCCCTCGGGTGACTCGCCGGGTTCCACCTTGCCGCCGGGCAGCTCCCAGCGCCCCGCCAGCTCGGGCGGCGCGCTGCGCCGCGCGGCGAGCAGACGGCCGTCGTCGAGCAGGGCGGCTGCGACCACCACGATCCGTTCCATGCGCCGGAGCCTACGGCAGCCGGCCGCGGGTCAGGCGCGTGAGCCGGTGCCGTTCTGGCCGATGCGCTCGACCCAGTAGATCTGCTTGTGGCCGCGGTCGTCGAGGCTGTCGGCGATCTTCTGGGCCTCGGCACGGGTCGCGTACCGGCCCACGCGGTAGCGATTGCCGTTGTCGTCCTGCCGTATGACGAGCCACGGCAGCGAGACCGTGCCGTTGGCGTCGTTCATCGCACCCCACCTCTTCTTCCGGCCCTCGCCCGCTCGTCTCCCGTCCCCGGCTCCCGCCGTGCTTCGCCCGCTGAGGAAACCGCAGTCCGCATATGCCTGAGCGTACGCCCAACCTTCACGCAGCGAATACGGCTTTTCACCAAGAGGTACGCAACCGGCCAGAACGCGGGGGGCGCACGATGACGAGTGCGCCGTCCGTGCGTATCGGTGCGCCGGATTGACGGGGCGCCGGACACACCGGGCACCACCTGCGAGAACGGCCGAATCGCAACGGCCCTCGCGCGGGCGGGAGTCGACCGGCCCCGCGGAGCAACCACCCCGGGGGTGTGCGCTACTTCACTGGGAGGTGGTACGCGACCCGGTAGCGGTCCGCGGGGATCACGACGTCGGCGGTCTCGACGGGGCGGCCGGAGGCGTAGTACGTGCGCTGGACCACCAGCACCACATGGCCCGGGACACCGCCCAGGGTGAGCAACTCCTCGGCGAGGCCGGGGCGGGCGCCGACCTCCTCGGTGACGTTGTCCACGATGACGTCGATGGCACGCATGCGCTCGACGACGCCCATGCCGCCGAGGGGGCCCTCCTCGGGCAGCATGACGGGGGTGCGGCCGGTGACCGCGAGGGGCTCCCAGGAGGTGGAGAGCATCATCGGCTCGCCGGCGTCCCGGAAGACGTACTTGGTGCACATCACCCGGTCACCGGGGCGCAGGCCGAGCCGCTCGGCGATGGCGCCGCTCGCCTGGGTCTGCTCGCTGCGGGACTCCCAGGTGCCGCGCGCGGTGGCGTCGGCCTGCTCCTGGCGGAAGGGCGTGGCACCGGCGGGCGGACGGAAGCCGGAGCGGGCGATGAGTCGGGGCACGGGCCTCTCCCGCACATACGTCCCCGAGCCGGAGCGGCCCTCGACCAGCCCCTCGGCCATCAGCACCTTGCGCGCCTCCAGCGCGACCGTGTCCGAGACGCCGTACTCCTCGCGGATCCTGGCCTGGGAGGGCAGGCGGGTGTGGGGCGGCAGCGAACCGTCGACGATCTTCTTGCGGAGATCACCCGCGACACGCAGATACGCCGGCTGCTCACCGAAAGTCACAGGCCGCTCCCATCAGCTTGTACAGACAGCAACAGCCTGGCAACCGTGGGTTGTGCCACGCAAGCAAAGGCCAGGGAATCACTCGATGTGATTACATCCGCCCGGGGCAGGCTTTACGCAGGCACTTTCTCCCCACTATGGCCTCCGTCACACCTCCAGACCGGAGTCGTCCGTGGCCGGCGGGACGGTGGCCAGCCCCAGAGCCTTGCGCGCCGTCACCGTCCGGTCCGGGTCGATGAGCGAGAAACCCTTGTCGTAGTGCGCGTAGAAGCCGTCGGCGTCGGCGGCCCTCGCGGCCTTCGCCCATTCCACCCGCGCCGTGTCGATGTCGGCGGCCAGCACGGTGACCGCCTTCTCGGCGGCCGCGGGCCAGTCGTGCCCGCGCAGCATCCCGGCCTGCTCCTCCAGCGCGGCCGCCACGCGCCGCGCCCACGCCTTGTGACCGGGCAGGTCGTCCTCGACGTACTCCGCGTCCGGCGCGGTGTCCAGGGCGGCGTCGAGGACGTGCGCCGCCTTCAGATAGGCGACCTGGTCGGCGTCGAGGACGGTCTCGTCGTTGCGCAGCGAACCGGTCAGGCCGGCGCCCTCGTCGGTGTTGCCGAAGAGGCAGGCGACCTCGCGGTCGCCGAGCGCCCAGGTGTCCCGGGAGGGCGTGAGGTAGTAGATGTCGACGTCGTCCGGAACGGCCCAGCCGTCCATGGCGTAGCTGTACTGCAGCTCGTAACACCGCTGGTCCGCCCGGTCCGTGACGGAGCTGTCGCCGGGGTACGAACCGCCGCCGAGTGGGAAGGACGCGAAGACCTCGCCGTCGTGCTTCCCGTCGCAGGGCACCTCGTCGACCTCGTACGCCTCGCCCTCCAGCGAGCCGCCGGGCGCGTCGAAGCACTCGCCCCTCTCCAGCGAGATGCTCGCGCCGTCCCGCGCGCCCTCCTTGAAGCCCTTCCAGAACTCGGCGGCCCCGCCCGTCGCCAGCGCCACCGCCCACAGGGCGAGCCCGACCCCCGACAGCACGCAGCCGGCGACGGCCATGCCCTTCCCGCGCTCCCCGCGCTTCCTGATCTGCGCCAGCGCCACCAGTCCGAGCACCAGCCCCACGCCCGGCAGGAAGCAGAGGAGGCCGAGCACCAGGGCGGCGATGGCGAGCCCGTTCACCGCCGCCGGCCGGTTGTACGGGCTGTAGCCCTGCGCCCAGGGCTGGTAGGGCGGCCCTCCATAGGGCCCTTGGGGCTGCTGCCCGTAAGGGCCCTGCGGGTACGGCGGATACGACGCGTCCGGGTACGGCGACGAGGCCGGCGGCTGGTAGGAGCCGTCGGGCTGGTGGGGGCCGGGAGGCGGAGGTATGGACACAGGTACCGTGCTCCTGACGGCTGAACTGATGTACGACTGCGCGCATGGTAAGCGCGCGGCCGGTGAGGACGGAACGCAGGCCGCGCGCGGTCCGGGTGGTGAACCGGCCCACCACCCGGTGGGCCGGGGCCGCGGGCCCGGCCCGGGGCCCGCGGACCGC